>JAFTSR010000105.1 GCA_017467225.1 Clostridia bacterium
ACCACGAAAACGTGGTGGCTGATATGATTTTTGCAGACTTGCAGCGTTATGCTTTCACACGACCAAAATATGGGTGCCGGAGAGAGAGTCGGGGTGATCGGCGCGAATGTCGGGCAGGTGGTTTTTGCGGGACAGGGCATCGACATCGGTGCAGTAGCGCTTGGCAACCGACCACAAGGTTTCCTCGGGTGCGGGATAATAGATGGTGCGCTGTGCGATGGGAGTGTGGGTCTGCTCGCCAAGGCTTACCGTAGCGACGGGGGAGATCTCTTGATGCTCCCAGAGGCGCAGGGCGATGCCAAGCTCGGTATCGATGCTGACGCGACCTTCCCGATCATCGCTTCTCGCCTTGGTGTGGATGACGCATACGGTTGCGTCGTGGCCAAGCGCGGTGCTATCCGGGCGAGACTGTCCCATATCGATGCTGCAGCGGAAGGGTCGCTCAAGCTCGCGGATGGAAAATTCGCCGTCGCTGGTATAAAGCAGATGGTAATGACAGCTGCCGACAAGGATGCAGCGGTTGCCCTCGACGCTGATGATGACGCTGTCGGGCAGCACGGTGGCGCAGGTGTCGATCAACTTGGCGGTGGTGGGTGCACCGATCTCCTGCGCGGTGGCGGTCTCACTTTGGGAGAGGTTGGTGTTGAAGCAGCGGATGGGGTGGGGAACGCGGCGGCTCTGCTGCTCGACGGTGCTTTGCTGCCCGATGCAGCAGAGGTCACGGGTGTAGGTAAGGACTTCCTTATGCTGGGTACGAGCCTCCAGCGCAAGCGTTGCGTCGCACAGCAGCTTGCCGTCCTCCAGCGTCAGGTTGAGCTCGGTGCAACTGCCACTCACGGTAGCCTCGCCGCCGGGCAGCAGCCCCTCGACCGGAATTTCGGCAGTAAATGGAATTTTGCGCTGAAGAATGACGGGAGACGGCGCGGTGGGTTGCTCACCGTCTGCGGCAGGCTCGGGGTCGCGCTGCAGCATCAGCTTGAGGTAAAGCTGGCCGCGGCAGTTGACGCGATCGGATGCAGGCGTGATCTCCTCGGGCATCAGCGTGGTGTCGGCCGTGATGATACGCGTGTCCTCGCCGGCAAGGTCGCGCTCCAGGAGAATTTCATCATGCACGCTCAGCGGCGTAGCGCTGCCTTGCAGCATTTTGGCACAGGTGACCTCATCCCACAGGCGCTGTGGTGTTCCGGCAAGGGTGCCATGCCATTCCTCTTCGGCACTGCAGTAGCCCCAGGCGTGCAGTCGGGCGCGGACACGACATCGGACGTTCAGCTTTCTCGGACCGAGCACGCGACCGCCTGCGATCTCCGCCTCGGGTGTGGCGTAGCAGCAAAGAGCGTCGTCAGGGAAGTAGGACAGCGGGCTGTCAGCGTCAGCGGTGGTGTGCAGCACGTACTCCGAGGTGAAGGGGAAGCAATACAGCGCGCCGTCTTCGGCGGCGTAAAGAATGCTGAAGTCGATATTGCCTGAAAATTCGATATTCCCACCGCCGATATAGCGCGTGGGTGGCTGCGTGGTGGCGCTGACACGAAGCAGTCGCTTGATCTCGGGCTGATAGTCGGGCAGGGAAATTTCTTGGGTGATGTCCTGGGTGAGCAGACGGTCGAGCAGCAGGTCCTGATATTGCAGGCTCTCGGCGTGCGGTTGGCGTTGTTCCATGGCATATTCCTCCGTATGGATGGTTTTTCTTCGGAGTAGTATATGCGAGGTGGCGGAAAAACATGCCTGCCGCGCCAATGCACAAATTTTTGTTTTTTTTGAGATTAACAAAATGCAAACATTTTGCAAAAAAATCGAAAACAAATGACTGGTATAATACAGTCACAAAATCAAAAACAACAAATCAACGCAGAAAGAGGTATGAAACAATGAACAAGAACGATCAGCAGTTTATGGCGCAGAAAATCCGCACGCAGTACATGGAGAAGCAGACCACCGAGCTTGACGCGCTCCGCGCGCTGGACGCCAAGGTCAAGCGCCCGGCAAACGTTTTCGCTTACGTATTCGGTAGCATTTCCGCCATCATCATGGGCGCCGGCATGAGCTTGGTGATGACCGAGATCGGTGCAGTCATTGGCATGGCGGATGCAATGATCCCCGGTATTATTGTCGGCATTGTTGGTATGGCAATGGCAATCTTGAACTACCCGATGTACAAGCGCATTCTGGGCAGTCGCAAGAGCAAGTACAGCGCCCAGATTCTGGCATTGAGCGACAAGATTGTCAACAACTGAAATGAAAAAGAAGGATAACATCATGGTGGAATTTTTCAAAAAGGCATTCAAGGATATGAAGGAGAGCGCCAAGGCGCAGCATGAGGTAGATAAGGCCAA
>JAFTSR010000106.1 GCA_017467225.1 Clostridia bacterium
AAGGTGGGGATGGGATTGCCGTCGCAGATATAGGTGTGCAGGAAGTGTCCCAGGCCCTTGAGCGGCGCGTAGGTATAAGTGAAGCGGTTGCAAGCGGAACCGACGGCATCGGCGCTCTTGAGGATGCTCATCTGATAGGTGAAGCTCTTGTCCGAAAAAGTCATCATGCCGCTGATGCGGGGGGTAAAGTTGGGACCATCTGGCTCAAACTCACGGGTCTCCAACGCTTCCTTGAAGGTTTTGCCGTCTTTGACAAAATCATAGATGGTATCGGTCTGGTCACCGTTGGTAACGATCAGATGGTTGCCGCATACACGAATGGGAGAGTAGATGATCAGCGAAGGGTCCTTGACCTTGGAAGCATCGTAAGGATGCGTTTTGACTTCGCCGCCCTCGCACTCGACGAAGATACGGTTACGGCTGTTCTCACTGCGTCCCATGATAAAGTAAGCAAATACGGCGTTCTTTCCGTCCGCACTCTGTCCGAGCACGATGCCGCGACCCGGATAGGTGTTGCCGCTGAGCAACTTGCCCATCGGCTGTGTGCTGTAAATATCGGTATACATAACAGTTTTCCTTTCAAACAACAGAAATATCTTGATATCGTGAAAAATACGGGATCATTTTTCCTCTGTCAGCCGTTTTGCCACCATTTCGGTCGCCTGCGGGAGGATCTTCCACTCTGCCTGACGCATAACACGCTTTTGCAGAACCTCGGCGGTATCACCAGAACGGATGGACACCGCCTTTTGCAGAATGATCTCACCGCCGTCGGGAACCTCGTTGACATAGTGAACGGTCGCACCCGTAACCTTCACACCGTAATCCAACGCCGCTTGGTGTACCTTTAGACCGTAGAAACCCTTGCCGCAGAAGGAAGGGATCAGCGACGGATGTACATTCAGGATGCGCTTGGGATATGCCGAGGTGAAATCGGCACTGAGAATGCTCATGAAACCTGCCAGCACGATCATGTCGATGTGATGGTTGTTCAGCTCCTCGATGATCTTTTGCTCAAACGCTTCTTGCGAGCCGCATTCTTTCTTGATAATGACCACACAGGGAATATTGTTTTCGTAAGCACGCTGGATCGCGTAGGCGTTTGCGTTATTGGAAACGACCAGCGCGATCTCGCCGCTTTTGATGATGCCGCTCTTCTGTGCGTCAATCAGTGCCTGCAGATTGGTTCCTCCGCCGGAGACGAGGACTGCGATCTTTGTTTTCAGCACAGGATCACCTTCTCATCTTTATCAGCTGCCTCGATGATCTCACCGATCACATAGGCATCATCGCCGTTTGTACGGAGAATATCCAATGTGCGATCCACATCTTCCTTGGAAACGACAACACACATGCCGACACCCATGTTGAAGGTGTTGTACATGTCGTGCTCGGGAATATTACCCATTTTGGCGATCATATCGAAAATGGGCAGAACGCGGACGTCGTCCTTCTTGATGCGGACGCACAGACCGTCGGGGATGCTGCGGGGCATGTTCTCATAGAAGCCGCCGCCCGTGATGTGGGAAATACCCTTGACCTGAACCTGCTCCAGCAGAGTCAGAATGGACTTGACATAAATGCGGGTAGGTACCAGCAAGGTCTCACCGATGGACTTACCGCCAAGCTCTGCGACGGGAGACTTGATGTCGACTGAGCCGTTGTCGATGTCGAACACGCGGCGCACCAGCGAGAAGCCATTGGAATGGACGCCGGTGGAGGGAAGTGCGATCATGACATCGCCTGCCTTCATGGTATTGTGGTCGATGATCTTGTCCTTGTCAACGATACACACGGCAAAGCCTTCGAGGTCATAGTCTTCATCAGGCATCAGACCGGGATGCTCCGCGGTCTCACCGCCAATCAGTGCGGCGCCGGACTGCACACAGCCCTCGGCAACGCCGGAAACGATCGCAGCGATCTTTTCGGGGACGTTCTTGCCGCATGCGATGTAGTCAAGGAAAAACAAGGGCTTGGCACCGCTGCAGATGATGTCGTTGACGCACATGGCGACGGCATCGATACCGATGGTATCGTGCTTGTCCATGATGATCGCCAGCTTGACCTTGGTGCCGCAGCCGTCGGTACCGCTGACCAGAACGGGGTTCTTGTAGTTGCCGAGCTCCAAAGCGAACAGACCGCCGAAGCCGCCGATGTCAGAGACAACGCCGGGCGTCATGGTTCTGGCAATGTGCTGTTTCATCAGTTCAACGGCACGGTATCCGGCGGTGATATCCACGCCGGCTGCTGCATAACTATCGGATTTGGAATTGAGCATGTTTTCCTTTCGCACGGATGCGGTGTCGCGATCCGCGCTTCTCCTTTTTTATATATTTTTATTTTTTACATTTTACAAATGAAAACGGGCAGAAAATGCCCGTTATGCTTTTATTGGTTATACTTCGTCTCAATAGCGGCGTTTTTTGCCAGCACTTTTTCAGCCCCGACACGTCTGGCATCGGAGAGCTTGTCTGCAAGTGCAGCATCTTCAATGGCGAGCATTTCGATGGCGAGCATCGCGGCGTTGGCGGCACCGTTGATGGCAACCGTGGCAACAGGGATGCCGGAGGGCATCTGTACGGTGGACAACAGTGCATCCATGCCATCCAGATTGGTAGACTTCACGGGAATGCCGATCACAGGAAGTGTTGTATTGGCGGCAATGGCACCTGCAAGGTGAGCAGCCATACCTGCAGCGGCAATGATGACACCAAACCCGTTCTCACGCGCATTTTCGGTAAATTCCTTTGCCTGCACGGGGGTACGGTGTGCGGAAAAAACGTGTACCTCAAAGGGAACACCGAATTCGGACAGTGTATTCATTGCCTGTTCGACAACGGGCAGATCACTGTC
>JAFTSR010000107.1 GCA_017467225.1 Clostridia bacterium
CCCATAAAGATGTCGCTTTCGGTCACGACACCGGTTTGCTTATTGGTCAGGCGGACCTTGACCTTCAGGGGTGCTGCGTAGTTGGCATCACGCTCCTTGCACTCCTCAATGGTATATTTCGGCTTGGTGTCCAGCGAATACGACAGAAAGTCAATGGACAGATGTCCCGAATAGTCGGTAATGGGGGAAACGTCGCGCAGAATCTCTGCAAGACCCTCCTCCAAAAACCACTTAAAGGATTTGGTCTGGATTTCCACCAGATTGGGCAGTTCCAGAGAGTTGCGGGATCTGGAAAAGCTCATTCTTACGTTCTGACCGAGCTTGTGTTCTCTCACGTTGATCATTGAATACAATCACTCCATTCAAGTACTTGCCTTTACCAAAAGCCGATCTGTGCAGCGTACGGCTTTTGGCGGAAACTCGGCGATATTCACAAGAAACTTCACTTTATATTGCAAAAGTTCTCATTTTCTCACAAACGTCAAACCGACGAAATTTTCACCGGTGCAGCGGTGCATTTTGGACGGTTTGCACAAAAGTTTCCGAAAGTAGGCGATTTTAATGCAGTTTACCATTATATCACTTTGATCGCCTTTTGTCAAGTGTTTTTTATAAAAAAATTCATTATTTTTCACATTTTTTTCGATTCGGTGGCAAAATCACCAAAAACGCAGAAAAACCGCACTTGACAGACACAAGCACGGTCGACAATATTTGAATAAAGGATTGCGTCGGGGATGCTTTTATGATATAATATTGTTGATTGTGCGGACAAAGGATGCACATCCCTTGCCTGCCACCCCATTCATCGGAGGTCCATCATGTTTGAACACACCACACCCGAATCCGTCGGTGTCTCGTCTGCTCATATTGCCGATTATTTCCGCACGCTTGACCGCGCGGGGCTGGCCATGCACAGCGTTCTGATGATGCGCGGCGAGCAGCTGTTCGCCGAATACTACTGGGCGCCCTTCCACCGTGATTTCTGCCACCGCATGTATTCGCAAACAAAAAGCTACGTTTCCATCGCCATCGGCCTGCTTGCCGACGACGGTCTGCTCTCTTTGGATGACCCCGTCGTCTCTCACTTCCCCGACAAGATCGACGGCGACGTCCCCGCGCCCTTGGCCAGACAGACCATCCGCGACATGCTCATGATGGAAACTTCGCAGCAGTGTCCGCATTGGTTCACCTCCGGCGACCCCGATCGCACCCACCTCTATCTCAACAAGGGCGTCAATCACCACCCGTCGCACACGCTGTGGCAATACGACAGCGGCGGCAGCCAGGTGCTCTCCTCGCTGGTTGAGCGGCTGAGCGGCAAATCTCTGTTCGGTTTTCTGAACGAGCGCATTTTCTCCCACCTTGGCACCTTCAAAACCGCCACCATTCTCAAAACGCCCAACGGTGACTCATGGGGCGACAGCGCGCTGGTTTGTACGCCGCGCGATATGCTGTCCTTCGCCCGCCTTTTGATGAACGGCGGCATGTGGCAGGGCAAGCAGCTGATCAGCCAAGCCTACATCAAAGAAGCAACCTCGCCCTTGGTCGACAACGACGAGGACGGCTGGCCAACCGTTTTGCAGCACGGCTACGGCTACCAGATCTGGTGCTGCGAGGGCGGCGGCTTTGCCTTTGTCGGCATGGGCGGACAGCTGACGCTGTGCTTCCCTGCCCTGGATCTGATCTTCTGCTGCACGGCGGACGTGCAGGGAGATCCGCGCGGCTACGATGCCATTCTCCGTCCCTTTTACGATCTCGTTCTTTACCGCATGAAGGACGCGCCTCTGCCGCCCGACGCGACTGCCGAGCGTGATCTTTGTGCCGTGACGCATCATCTGACGCTGCTCACCGCACGCGGACGCGCACACGTTCCGTTTGCCGACGAGCTGTGCGGTAAGGTCTACGTCTGCGCACCCAACCGCACCGGCATCACCCGTTTTTCGTTCACCTTTACCGAGGACGGCGGCGTTTTCCATTATACCAATGCGCAGGGTGACAAGCAGCTGCCCTTCGGTCTTTGCCGCAACGAGCTGTGCAAATTTCCGCAGCTTGGCTACTCCAACGAGACGGGCGGCATGCGCACCACGGATGGCTTTATGTACGACGCGGCAGTCAGCGCGGCCTGGCGCGAGGACAAAAAGCTGGCGCTGCGCGTACAGATCATCGACCGCTATTTCGGCAACATGCGCGCGCTGTTCGGCTTTGACGGAGACGAGGTCACGGTATCGATGAACAGCTGCGCCGAGGATTTTCTAGGCGAATATAACGGCTTTTTCACGGCAAAACGGGAAGAATAAGGCGAACCGGAGAAAAAATACGGCCGCAGAGCATCAAATTTTTTTGAAAAATTTTCAAAAACCTATTGCATTTTTTTGCAAACTGTGGTATAATGCTATGGTCTATGGATGAAACACGCGCGGACCCTCTCAGTCGCGTGTGCAAATATCATAAAAGAATATTCAGGAAAGGGAGGTGTCACAAACATGCCGAATATCAAATCTGCGAAGAAGCGCGTTCGCGTAACCGCTGCCAAGACGCTGCAGAACAAGATGGTCAAGACCCAGCTCAAGACCGAGATCAAGAAGTACAATGCTGCTCTGGAGGCAGGCGACATGGAGGCTGCTCAGGCAACCTACAGAGCTGCCGTTAAGAAGATCGACCAGGCTGCTGCATACGGTATCATTCACAAGAACCAGGCTGCTCACAAGAAGAGCCAGTTCACCAAGAAGCTCAACGCAATGGGCAAGTAATTTCCCATCGTCACCTATAGAAAAAGGACAGTCCATCTCACGGCTGTCCTTTTTCTATTTTTATTTGGGTTTTGGGGGAGTGCGAACATAGCGTTCTAACTGTAATTGGTTTTGTTGTTCATTTCTTTGACACACGTCAAAGAAACGAACCAAAGAAAACGTGCATAAGGGACTGCCGTCCCTTATGTATCCCTGCG
>JAFTSR010000108.1 GCA_017467225.1 Clostridia bacterium
ATCATTTCGCGCTCGTCGCTGTTTGAATTCAAGCCCGTACCGCCCGAGCCGAAAATATTGTTGGTCTCGGCGATAATATCCTTGATGTCCTGCGTGGACGCGTGCGTTGCGTTGAGCTTGCGGAATTGCATGCCCGAAGCCGCCGCGATCGCAGATGCGGCCGTGGTCTTTCCCGTGCCGGGAGGGCCGAAAAAGATCATATTCGTGATTCTTCCGCCGGCAAGCATGCGGCGTACCACACCGCGATGGCCGAACAAATGTTCTTGCCCGACGATTTCATCCAGCGTTTTGGGGCGGAGAATGTCCGCCAATTGCATATTCTTCATAAAATCAGCTCCGACAAGCGTTAACGAACGCCGCAAACACGCGCTGCATAGCGGGATCCTGCTGACGGAAGATCTCCGGGTGCCACTGCACGCCAAGATAGAAGGGGTGCCCTTCCATGTGTGCTGCCTCGATATATCCGTCCTCACTTATGGCATCGGCTGTCAGCGTTGGCGCGAGCGCCTTGAGGTTCTGATGATGGAAGGAATTGACCAAAATTTCACTCTTTTGCGTCAGCCCGTGCAGCATAGAGCCTTCAAAAACAATTGTTTTTTGCGCTGTCGTGGTGCCGGGTGCGTCCTGTCTGTGACCGTCAATATGCTGATACAGCGAGCCGCCCTCTGCTACGTTGAGCAGCTGAATGCCGCGGCAAATGCCCAGAATGGGTTTATTTGTGGGTTTGACGTGGCGGTAGAGAGACAGCTCGAACGCATCGCGGTCGGCATCAATCTCCACGCTGTCAAACATTTTCTCTTCTCCGTAGCGCGCAGGATCCATATCGTCGCCGCCGCCAAACAAAAATCCGTCGAAGACCTGCGCGTATTCCGCAAGCTTATCCTCGTCCTCGGTGTACGCCAAAAAGACCGGAACAGCCCCTGCTTCCCAGACGGAATTGAGGTAATTCTGGCTCATGGCAATTCTTCCTTCGGCAGTTTTGGAGCAGGTAATGCCGATCAAAGGTTTATTCATGAGAATCTCCTTAAAAATTAGTGGTAATTTGCCTCGGGCTTGAGCAGACCGATAAAGTTATCCAGCATTTGCAGCATATCCGGCAAAATGAAAATGACAAACAGCGCAATCAGCACGGAAAGCACTGCGACGACCAGTACGGCGATCCACCCCGAGCCTTTTTTGTCGTAGCGGACGTCCGCTGCGTAGGATTTGTCCTTCGGAATGTAAAACGTGTCGTTCTGATAGTCGATTTTGTAAGCGACGCTGCGGAAAGCCGGAGCTCCCTTGGCGGAATTTGCTTCATATTCCTGCTTTTTTTGCGCGACGGCGTCGTCGTACTCCTTTTTCTGCGTGCAGACCACGATGCGGGACAAAGATCCGCTGCGCAGCGCGCTGCGCACGGCGGAATTTTTGTGATAACCCAGCTCGTAGAGCGTTTTGGCAGTCTCAGGCGTATAGCATTCCTCGTAAATCAGCTTACGCACGAACTCGCCAAGCCCCTTTTTCTCGTAAACGCCCAGAATGGCGGCCAGCACCATGCCAAGGCACAGCGCAACGATAGCCCAGGAAAGATTGATCACGCCGCCCTTGCCAAGATCAATATCAAGATTCTGATACATGGAGACGTCCAGCGTGAGATATTTTTCGGAAATATACGACCAGAGC
>JAFTSR010000109.1 GCA_017467225.1 Clostridia bacterium
GATCTCGGGATTGGAGCCGGCTCCAAAACCCTTGGTGATTTTCTCACCGATGATCAGCTGGGTTGCAGCATCACTTCTGCGGATAGCCTGTCTGTCTGTGTTGATGGCAACGAACTCTACGCCAACAATATTGGTAGAAATCATGCGGTTGACTGCGTTATTACCGCCGCCACCGACACCAATTACCTTTATGCTAACGCCGCTGTCGTTGCACTCGTCATGTTCGAACGTCATGTGAATATCCTCCTCCAAAGAGTATTTTCTGTATCCGCCCTGAAAATAAACGCAAAAAACGCCCATTTTCGAGCATGAATATATTCTCCCTTATATTGTACTAAATTTTTCGGAATTTTGCAATAGGTTTTTGAAAAAAAATTGAAAAAATTTTCAAAACTTATCATTTTCTTTGGTTACGGTGATATTTCACGTACAAAAACGCGCGAAATGTCGCGTACGTCCACCATCAGCGCGCCACCAAGTCCGATCGTTCCCCCGTCTTGGCGGTAGTCCTGCATGGCAGAGAGCGCGTAGGAGATCTGCGTCTCCAGCATCTCGGCGTTGCCAAGCAGAAGCACCGAGCCGTCCTTCATGGTCAGCGTATAATCGTAGGCTGACGAAAAATCCACGGCGGCCGGTCCATCGCCCTCTTGCAGTCCGGCGCATCCGCGCGCGATGCAAAGAAGTCTTTCGTCCAGACGCTGTGCCGACAGAACGTACGGTGGCACCTCTATCTCATCCTCGTCCTCTCCTGCCTCGATCCTCTCCGCCACGTATGCAAGCTCCAGCCGCTTGCCAGCCGCCGCCAGCGTCTCACCGATCTGCGGCAGCGCAATGCCGGGGCATATCACCACGCAGCAGTCCTGACTCTCCGGCGTATATTCGAGGGCCAAAAGGCTCTGATCCAAAAGCACGTAACCCACCGTGTCAGCGTCTACGTCGTAACGCAGCGCCCAGAGCGGCGTGCGCTCACTCACCGTAATCCTGACGACACCGCGCAGGCTCACCTCAACGCTGACATCGGAAAGATACGGACACGCAGACAGCATCTCCCCACGGAGCTCCTCTTTATTCACCAGATGCAGCGCATCACCGATTTTTTGCGGAATGATGTCCTGCAGCTCTGCATGGCTGTAGTGCGTATTTCCCTCAAAGACGATTTCCTTGATCGGCAGTCGGTTGAGATGCAGCATGGCAATCAGCAGCATGACGCACAAAAAGAAGCAAACCGCGGCACCGCCGCGCAGCAGCTGCAGCGTTGCCAGCTTTCGCCGACGCCGCTCACTCGCGCTTTTGGAGAGCGTCGCCTGTGCCAGCTGACGCGCCGCCTCACTCATGAGTCTTCCCTCTCTTGCCGCGCTTCTCGGCCTTTGTCCGTATCACGTCCATAAGCACGTCGTAAATCTTCCGATTGGCGTCCTCAACAGCAAAGCGGTGGATTTCTCTTTGCAGGTTTTCCGCCAGTGCGTCATCATCTAAAAGCGAGAGCACTGCCGGCTGCAGCGCGTTTTTGACAAAATCCTTTTCCTCTACCAAAAGCGCCGCGCCGCGATTGGCCAGCGCCTGCGCATTCTTCAGCTGATGGTCGTCAGCCACGTAGGGCGACGGAATGATCACGCACGCCTTGGACATTTTGGCCAGCTCCGAGAGCGTCATTGCGCCGGCGCGGGATACCACCACGTCAGCCGCAGACATCTGCAGCGGCATATCGTAAATATAATCCTTGATCTGCACGTTTGGCAGGGTGCTCAGACCAAACTCCTCCGCCATGGTCATGCAGCTCTGATAGTGTCGCTTTCCCGTTGCCAGGACAAAGCGCACCGTCGGACGCTTGGGTGCCACGACGCGCAGCATTTCCAGCACCGCGTGATTGACCGTCTGCGAGCCAAGGCTGCCTGCGCAAAACAGTACCATCTGCTCCCCGGTACCAAGACCTAATTTTTCCCGTGCGGTGCCACGATCGACAGCGCCGAAGCCACCAAGCAAAGGATTTCCAACAACACAGCATTTTTTCTTGGCATGCAGCTGAGAGACTGTCTCCTCAAAATTGAGCAACAGCTTATCCACCGAGCCCTGCAGCATGCGCACAGTCAGACCGGCGTAGCAATTGGACTCATGCAACACCGTCGGAATTCCCCGTCTGGCGGCCGCACGAATCAGCGGCCAACAAACGTAGCCGCCCGTACCCACCACCAGATCCGGCTGAAATTCATCCAGAATGGCGGTCGTCTTTTTGGAGTAGGGTGAGGTCACGGCCAAAAACGCCGCCTTGAGATTGGCAGGCGTAAGCGAGCGTTGCAGACCCATGCTGTCTACGTAATATAATTCATATCCCGCACGTGGGACAAGATCGGTTTCTTTTCCGTTTTCGGTTCCGACAAAGGCCACCTTGGCGTCGGGACAATTGCGACGGATGGTATCGGCAATGGCAATGGCGGGATTGACGTGTCCGCCCGTGCCGCCGCCCGTCATAAGAACGCGGAGCATAATATTCTCCTCTCTGTCTGCATTATTTGTCTGTGTGTGAAAAGCGAGAGATGTTGAGCACGATGCCCATTTCAAAAATCTGAATGGCCAGCGCCGTACCGCCCGAGCTGAAGAAGGGCAGCGAAATACCGGTGTTGGGCATGGAGTTGGTGACAACGGCGATGTTGAGCAGCGCCTGCAGCACCGTTTTGAACACCAAACCGTAGACCGTCAGGGCGCAGAATTTATCGGGTGCTGCCGCCGCGATCTTGAAGCCGCGCCAGAGCAGCAATCCAAAGAGCAAAAGCACCGCCGCTGCACCGAAAAATCCCAGTTCCTCGCAAATGATGGTAAAAATAAAATCGTTTTGCGGCTCGGATACGTAGCCGAATTTTTGTCGGCTGTTGCCAAGCCCCAGACCAAAGAGTCCGCCCGAGCCGATGGCGTAAAGACCCTGCAGTGTCTGCCACGCCTCCCCTAAGGGATCAAGCTCCTCAATGCGCAGCCAGATATCCATACGGGTATCGGCATAGCTGGAAAACGTGATCAGCAGTACGCCCATCACGACGACCGCGCCACCCAAAAGCAAAATCCAGCGCATCCGCGTGCCGCCAAGAAACATGACAAAGGCGCCGATCATCGCAATGATCATAACGCCGGAGATATGTCTCTCCGCTGCGACCAGCAGTACGATCAGGCCAAGCGTTGCTCCCGGCACCATAACACCGTACTTGAAATTTCCACCGAATTTATGATCGGACATGACTTGCTTTTCGAACTTGGTCATCAACAGTGCCAGCGTCATGACCACGCCCGTTTTGGCGATCTCGGAGGGCTGGATGGTGATCGGTCCCACCTGAATCCAGCGCTGCGCATCGCCCTCGCTCAGACCGATGAACTGCACGGCAATCAGAAGCAGCACCGCACCGCCGTAGGTGCAGATGCCGAAAAAGCGCCAGAACCACGGCTTGGCTCGCCAGACGAAGGGAAAGGTAATGGCCAACGCCAGCATGACAAACATCAAATGGCGCTTGATATAATACGTGCTCTCGCCAACGTACTGCTCGCTGTAGATCGAGCTTGCGCTATACGCCATGATAACGCCGTAGAGCAGCAGCGCCAGCACGATCAGAAGGAACGTCATATCCATATTGCCGCAGCGCAGCACTTCAGGCTTCATGGTGGATGTGCCCGGTAGTGTGATCTTCTCCTCGAAAATGGGGTCCTTGCGCTCCCCACCACGGGAAAAGGAGCGACCCGGCTTGCTCGGCACCGCTTGCCGCTCGGATTCCTTTGTCTGCAGCTCCTGGTGATCCATCAGCCATCGCTCCTTTCGTTGAGTATAAGTTAATTGAATTCTGTCCGTATTTATGAGATGCTGAAACCCGGCACCTTACAAAAGCGCCAGCAGCACGCCAAGGGCACCGAAAATCAATCCTACCGCCGAGAAGGCGTAAACAATCCTGACCTCGCTCCAGCCCATCTTTTCAAAATGATGATGCACCGGCGCCATCTTGAAAATTCTCTTTTTGAACAGCTTATAGCTGAGAATCTGGGCAAAGCTGGACAGCATATCCAGCACGAATACGCCGCAGATCAGAATCATCAGCACCGGCTGGCGGAGCATAAAGCCCAAGCCCATGAAAATACCGCCCAGATACAAGGAGCCGGTGTCTCCCATAAAGACCTTGGCCGGATAGTGGTTGAACACCATAAATCCGATCATACCACCGATCATCACCGCACAGATCAGCACCGACGATGCGTCTGCAAAGCAGAACGCCATCACCGTCGTGCAAAGCGCGGCCATCAGCGCCACCGAGGACGCCAGACCGTCCAGACCGTCGGTCAGATTGGTGCTGTTGACCATGGCGAGGATCATCAGGACCGCCAGCGCGTAATATGCCACGCCGAGATCCCAGCGAATGCCCAGAAAAGCAATCTCAAGCACGGTCGGCATGCTTCCGCACGCTGTCATGCCGTAAACGTAAAGACCGGCGACGATCGCCTGCAGAAGCAGCTTCTGCCAGGAGGACAGACCTTGATTTTGCTTGTGCAGCAGCTTGGCGTAGTCGTCGACAAAGCCGATCATGGCGTTTCCCACGCCCAGGCTGATGCAAAGCGCCAGGGGGATCAGGTTAGGATCCTGCGACAGCGGATCCCGCACGCCGCGAATACTCTCAAAAATCACGTATGTCAGAATGCACAGCAGCATGGGAATGATAAAGCAAATACCACCCATGGTTGGGGTTCCCTGCTTGCCTGCGTGCCATGCAGGACCGTATTCGGTATAAATATGTTGACCGATCTTGTGACGCCGCAAAATGGGAACAATCCAGTGGCAGGCAAAAACGCACAAAAGCAGCGATGCCGGCATAGCCATCAAAAACAGTAACATCAAATCTCTGTCAATCATTGTCTTTCTTCTCTCTTTTTTCTGTGAGTCTTATTCCTGCTGCAAATGGCGTCGCAGCGCCTCGATCAGGCGCTCAGCAGCCACGCCGCGGCTGGCCTTGACCAAAACCATATCTCCACTCTCCAGGCGCGAAAGCAGAAGCTCTGCTGCACTGTCAAGATCAGACAGGTCGCGGTGCATCAGCACGCAGTCGTCGTTCAGTCCCGCGCCCATGGCACCCTCGGCAATGCTGGCACCCAGCTCGCCCAGCGTCATCAGAACGGATATTCCCTGCTCAACGGCGTAAACACCGATCTGCTCATGCAAATAGCGGGTCTCCATGCCCAACTCTCGCATGTCACCCAGCACAGCGATGGAGCGACAATGACGCTCCCTGGCAAAGCTGCCCAAGACGTACAAGGCCGCGCGCATCGACTCGGGAGCCGCGTTGTAGCAGTCCTCCAGCACCGTAATATCTCCCATCGGCAAAAGGCGCTGACGCAGTCCGCCCGAGCGGTAAGTCAAAAGCCATTGACGAATGCTGTTTTCATCCAGTCCCATTTCCTTGCCGACAACATAAGCAAAAATTGCATCGTAAACCATGTGCTTGCCCACGGCAGGAATGCGAAAATCCTTCAAAATGCCGTCCGGTGTGTACAGGTCAAACGTGGTGCATTCCTCACCCGGATGCAAAACAATATTGCAGCCGCGATAGTCGCCATCGCCGTCCAGCGTCACCGTCTGCACGCGGTAAGAGCTGCTGCCAACGCCGCGCAAAAGCGGCTCGTCGCCGTTGAGCAGCAAAAGTCCGCCATCGCGCAGACCTTGCGTGATCTCCAGCTTGGCCTTGGCAATATTTTCTCTGGTCTCCAGATATTCCAGGTGCGAGGAGCCGATATTGGTAATGACAGCGATATCCGGCTTGGCAGCACGCGACATACGTGCGATCTCGCCCTGTCCGCTCATTCCCATCTCGAACACCGCCGCACGGTGAGCCGGCGTAATCTCCAAGGCAGAGAGCGGCATACCGACGGTACTGTTATAATTCCCCACCGTTTTATAAACGGAAAGCTCGGAGGAAAGCACGGCCGCAACAAACTCCTTGGTAGTCGTTTTACCTACGCTGCCCGTCACGGCAACACAGGGAATGCGCTGCTGGTCAAGATAAAACTCTGCCAGGCGGCAAAGCGCGTGCTCGGTGTTCTTGACAATGACCGCCGAAGCATCTCCCAGCGGCAGCCAGCTCTCGCACAGCACCGCGCAGCAGCCGCGCTCCACGGCGCCGGAAATATAGCGATGGCCATCGGTTCTCTCACCGCGCAAGGCCACGAACATGGTCTCTTTGTCCGCCTCGCGTGAGTCAGTACACACCGCATGCAGCGTGCGATCCTTGCCTACAAGGATACCGCCGCAAGCCCGTGCAATCTCAGACAATATAATATTTTCTCGTCCTAACGTTACTCTCATGTTGTAAAGCCTTTCTATCTGTCGTCCTTCTCACATTGCATACGCTCAAGCACCGCTTCCCGTACAATGGCACGCTCATCGAAATGATGCCGACCCGTGCGGTCGATCTCATACGTCTCGTGTCCCTTGCCGACAAGCAGAATAATGTCATCCTTCTCGGCATGCATCACAGCATGGCGAATAGCCTGGGCGCGCTGCGTCATGCGCGTATATCTCGCACCCTCGGGCATACCTGCCGCAATCTCATCCAAAATAGTTTCAGGGTCCTCGCTCCGACTGTTGTCCGAGGTCAGATAAATGACGTCGGCATAGCGTGCCGCCACTGCCGCCATCATCGGCCGCTTGGTACGGTCACGATCTCCGCCGCAGCCAAACAGCAGCACCACTCGCTGCGTCCCTTTCCGAAAGCCCAGCACGCAAAGCAGCAGCTTTTCCAAGGCATCCGGCGTGTGTGCGTAATCGATAAAAATATTGTACTGCGCACCCTTTGGCAGCGGCACGCGCTCCATTCTACCGGGTACTCCAGAAAAGTCTGCCAGGGCGGCGCGCACCGTTTGCGGCGGCACGCCCATATAACGGGCACACGCTGCGGCAAGGAGCGTATTACTGACGGTAAACTCCCCCGGAACAGAACAGCGCAGCAGCTGTGAGGGACCGTTTTTCTCGCAGAAAACATACTCTACACCGTCCGCACCGAGGCTGACGGCATCCTTGGCATAAAAATCGGCATTCTGATTGAGTCTTGCTGCCCTTAATGCGGCAGGTGTTCTTTGACACAGCGCGTCAAAGGCCGGATCATCTGCGTTGATCAGCGCCATGGTGCACTGCGCAGTAAGGGAGGCCTTGGCTTCAAAATACGCCTCCATGCTGCCGTGAAAATCCAAATGATCACGCGTAAAATTGGTAAAGACGGCAACGTCAAAATGCAGCGGCCACACCTTGTGCAGCGCAAGTGCGTGGGAGGAAACCTCCATCACGACCGTGCGCACGCCCTCCTCGGCCATGACGGCCAGGATATGATACAGCTCTGCCGGATCGGGTGTTGTCATGTTGGCACAGGCGTTGGCTGATCGGATGGTCAGCTGCCGTCCACAGCAGCGGCATCCCAATGTGCCGATCATACCACTCTGCACCCCCGCTCTTTCCAAAATGGCACAAAGCAGTGAGGTGACTGTGGTTTTTCCGTTGGTTCCGGTCACAGCAATCAAAGAAAGCCTCTCGTCCGGCTTGCCGTACCAGGCTCGATACAGCGCAGTCGCGGCGCGACGCGTATTGTCGCAAGGCAAAAAAATCGCGCTGCTGTGTTTTGTGACAAAGCCATCCAAGCATGGATGATATCGCTCTGTCACTACCGCCGCAGCGCCCTTTGCCAGAGCCTCCTCGATAAATGCGTGACCGTCCACCTGCATACCCGGAATGCATACGTAGATGCATCCGGGCACACAAGCGCGCGAATGAGTGGTGATAGCGCTGATTTCCGTCGCGCCGACACCTACCTCTGCCGGGGTTTCCAAGCCCGACAGATGACATAACGTTTCCAGCCGCATCGCTGCCCTCCCCCATGGATGTTGTTGTTTTTAGTTTTACATCCGGGGACAGCAACCCGATGATGGCTGTCTCTATTTTTCAGTATCTTATTTGCTTTTTAATCGGTTTCGTTCAGGTAGCGGAAGCTGACCGTCACAACCGTTCCGGGCGCCACCATTTCGCCGGCTGCAGGGCTCTGCGAAACGGCCACCGCACCGGCAGCGCTGGTATAGCTCTGCGCGCCCTCAATGCGGATATTCAGGCCATTGTTGATCAGATGGCGGTTGGCGGAAAGTGCACTCATGCCGATGACATCCGGAACGCTCAGCGTATTCTCCGCCACCGCGTCGCCCGTATATACAACGACCATGCCGTTTTCCTTTTCAATTTTGGTACCACCCGTCGGGTTCTGCGACATGACGTATTCGCCGTCGCCTACAATTTTCAGCGTCAAGCCCAACCGATCCGTGCTCTTTTGCGCCTGGTTGAGGCTGTAATAACGAAGATTGGGAACCGTTACCGCCAGCTTGGCGAGCTCGGCCTCGCTGTAGACCGCCTCCACACCCAGGTGCGGCAGGATGGTCTCCATCAGATTGGCAACGTAAGGCGCTGCCACAACACTACCGTACAGCGTGCCCTTGGTCGGCTCATCGACCATGATCAGGGCGCACACTACCGGAGACTCCGCCGGTGCGTAAGCCACACAGGAGCAGATATACGCATCGTCCCGGTCGCTGTCGCCGATCTTCTCGGAGGTACCCGTCTTGGCCGCGATGCGGTAACCGGCCACATAGGCATTTCTCGCGCCGCCTGCGACCGATACACCCTCCTCCAGAATTTTGGAGATAGTATCGCAAACCTCGGTACTGACCACCTGACGCGTCTGCGTTGTACTTGTGCTTTCTATAATATTGCCGCTGTCATCCGTGATGGTCTGTACAACGTGCGGCGTGACAAGATAGCCGCCGTTCGCCACGGCACACAGCGCGCGCATGTGCTGAATGGGTGTGATTTTGAAGTTTTGTCCGAAGGATGCCGTTGCCAGATCAAGCACGGCAAATTTCGAAGGGTCGTGAAAAACGCTGTTACCCTCGCCGGACAGGTCAATGCCCGTCTTGGACAGATAACCAAACGCGCGGAAATAATCGTAGAAGGTCTCCTGCCCGACGCGCAGGCCGACTGCCATCAGAACCGGGTTACAGGACTGCTGAATACCGCCACAAAAATCGAGAGCGCCGTGGCCGACCAACTTATGACAATGGATTTTGATTCCGTTGACCGTATAAACACCGCTGCAGTTGAAATGATCGGTCGTTTTGACCACGCCCTGCTCCAGTGCCATGGCGGCGGTAATGATCTTGAAGGTTGAACCGGGAATATACGCCTCGGTCAGCGCCTTATTCGACCAGCCTGAGAGCAAAAGCTCGCTTTTGAGCTTGGCATATTCCTCGCTGTCCCGGTCAAATCCCGAGGCGGTGAGCTTTGCCGCATCGTACGCATTCAGCGTCCACGGATCGTTCAGATCAAAGGTCGGATAGGTGGCCATGGCTAAAATGGCGCCCGTATTGGGATCCATCACCACGCCGCAGGCGCGGTTCTGTGCGCCCGACTCCTCATAGGCGATTTTGAGCTGCTCCTCCAGAGCAGACTGTATAAAAACATCAACGGTGGTGGTCAGATTGTAGCCATCCACCGCCTCGATATATTCTTCATATTCATACGGCATCTCGTGCCCCTGTGCATCACGCGCAACGATGTATTTGCCGGGTGTGCCCGACAGCTGTGTATCGTAGCTGTATTCCAGACCGTAAAGGCCGGTGCCGTCGCTGCCGGTGAAGCCCAGAAGGTGAGCTGCCAGCGTGCCGTAGGGATAATACCGTGTTCCCGTTGCCTCCAGGTACACCATGCGCTCCAGCTCGTTATCATCGATAAAGGCCAGCACGCGATCGGCGGTTTCCTCATCCACCTGGCGAGCAATGGTACGGTCAAGATAATAGGTATATTCCAACTGCTTGCGGACAAAGTCCTCGGTGATTCCGTAGTCTTCTCCCAGCAAGGTGGAAAGCCCTTGAGTAATCAGCGCGGCGAAGTCCGTATCCTTACCGTCCTCTTGCGCCTCGGCCTGCTCCTCGGCAATGGTGCGAGGTGCGATAAATATGCGATAGGTCGTAATATTGGTAGCGATCAGAATACCGTTGGTATCGTAAATACTGCCTCGGTCCGCACGTACGGTGCTCTCGGTGGTCATCTGCTCGATGACCTTGGCCTGGTAGGTATCATATTGCACCGTCTGAATCCACAAAATGCGGATCAGCAAAAGCACGATGGCACATGCCACAATCAGGCTGACCACGCGCGCCCGTCGCAGTACACGCAGATGTATCATGGATTCCTTCAAGCGTGGTAACCTCTCTTTCGGGACTGCCGTCGTCGTTTCGTTCGCGCTATTCTATGCAAAAGCGCAAGGCTTTATGACTAATCTCCGATGTGGATACCGATGGCCGCCAGCAGCGTTGCAAACGCGGTCTGTGTGTCATCCGGTTTTTCGTACACTTCAATATAGTTCTGCGCGTCTCGGCCAAGGTAGGTGCCTCTGACAAAGTCAGCGTCGACCATACCGTACTCCTCGGTCGCAATGCGGTAGATTTCCAGATAATCGATCTCGGACTCTAGGCGATCCTGCAGCAGCTGCGCCTCGTTGGAGAGCTGCGCCACCTCGCCCTTGAGCTCGCTGACGTCACTCTTGGCACCCGCGACCATAACGGTTCCGGACACCAGCATCATCAGCGACACGGCAATGATCACAAAGCAAGCGACCATGGAAAGCGGGAATGCCTTCCCCTTCTCCCGACGGGGGAGCACACGGTCATCCGGCTCAAACCACTCGCGCGCCATTTGATCAACACGCGCGACAAGCGGCAACTTCTTTTTATTTTCTTTGGTTTTCTTTTGTTCGGAAGGGGTCCTGCAAAGGATCACACCGCTGTCCGTGCAATCCTTCGCAGTCACAGTATCCGTCGCACGCAGCTCACCTCTCGCAGTTGGCTTACCTCGGCGACACTGTGAATAATACGCGGCAAAGTCATCAACAGTCATGTAAGCTTGACCACGGAAATTCCCGTGGCGGAAGCGGTCCCCCCGACCTTGTCCACCCGATACGCTCGCATACGTCTCGGGGGCGGACATACTGTATTCCTGCTCCATGGCGTCAATGTGCCTCTTCTCCTGTTTTACTGCCTCTTGCAAACCTTTGTTGGCACAACGGGAAAGCAGAGCTCGCAGTGCGCGTCTCTGATCTTCAATACCATCATCCCCGTCAAAGCGGACAGCGTGGGAAACGGTTGCATACTCGACCTTCAATTCCATTGCACTGTTCATGCGAGTTCTCCTTTCTCAAGACTTCAAAGGGTAATGCCTAAATTTTGGTGGCGACCCTGAGCTTTGCGCTGCGGGAGCGAGGATTTTCCTCCAGTTCCTTATCGCAAGGCAGGATCGGCTTGCGTGTTTCCACGCGGATGCGCGGCACGTTCCCGCACACGCAAACGGGAAGGCCTCTGGGGCAGGTGCAGCCCTGCGCCAAGGACGCGTAGGTCTGCTTGACCATGCGGTCCTCCAGAGAGTGGAAGGTGATAACGGCAACTCTGCCGCCCGGCGCCAGCATGTCCACAGCAGCCTGCACGGCAGGCTTGATAACATCCAGCTCCGCATTCACCTCGATGCGGATTGCCTGAAAGGTTCGCTTGGCGGGATGATGTCCGCCCTCCTTGGCTGCCGCCGGCATCGCGCCCTTGATCAGCGCAACCAGCTCGCCCGTGGTGCAGATGGGCTTGTCCTCTCTTGCGCGAACGATCGCCGCAGCAATTTTGGGAGCATAGCGCTCTTCACCGTACTCGTATATAATTCTCTTTAACTCTTGTTCGCTGTAGCCGTTGACCACCTCGTACGCGCTTTTGGGATTTCTGTTATCCATGCGCATATCCAGCGGTGCGTCCTTTTGGTAGGAAAAGCCTCGCTCGGCGGTATCCAGCTGATAGGAGGAAACGCCAAGGTCTAAAAGCATGCCGTCGATCTGCTCAATGCCGAGCGACTGACAGGCGCTGCGCACCTCGCGGAAATTGCATCGCACGAAGCTGACGCGATCCGCAAACGGCTTGAGCTTCTCACTCGCTGCCGCGATGGCGTCTGCGTCCTGATCCAGACAGATCAGCCGTCCGCCGCCGGTGAGCCGTTTGGCGATCTCGTAGGAATGTCCGCCACCGCCGGTGGTGCCATCCACGTAAATGCCGTCGGGCTTGATATTCAGTCCCTCGATGCACTCGTCCAGAAGAACTGAGCGATGCACGAAGTTGATTTCATTCTCGCCGCTCATTACAGTCCGTTCTCCTCCAGGAGTGCACGAAGCTCTGCGTCATCCTGCGATGCCATGAATGCGTCGTACTTGTCCTCTGCCCAGATCTCGGCGTAATCGTAGCAGCCGATGACCACGATGTTCTTTTCCAGTTCGGCAAACTCCACAAGCTTGGCGGGGATCAGGACACGTCCCTGGCTGTCAGGCGTTACCTGTGCGGCTGAGCTGTGCAGCACGCGCATGGCCTTCTCGGCAATGGCTCTGGGCTGCGCTTTGATGGGAGCGATATACTCCGCCCAACCGTCCAAAGAGTACATCTTCAAGCACTTCTCGCGAATATCACGAACCATCATGAAGGTCTCGCCCAGCTCTTCGCGCAGCTTGGACGGTACGAATATTCTGTTTTTCTGATCCAGTGTCGGTCTGAATTCGCCCGTCAACATGCTCTCTTACCTCTCTTTACTTGTTTGTCTGCTTTTCGGGGTTCGAACGTTCGCCAAAATGCTGCTTTCGTGGTCGTCCGCCTCATTTTCGGCGTCGTTTTCCACCACTTTGCTCATTTTCGCTCCATTCTTCACCACCGTGACACCACAATTATACACAATAATGTGGGATTTCGCAAGAGGTAAGCGTGAATTTTTTTGGAAATTTTTCAGTTTTTCCGTTTTTTCCTGTCACATTCCAACGAATTTCGTCACCGTATCTATTGCTTTTTTCCATCACTTCTTTTTTTATCTATATTTTCTATTTTCTTCCATTTTTTAGCCGTAAGAAATCCGAAAAAAAGACGATGAATGATGGAAAAACACAGTTCACGGCCAGATTGCGGCGTGCCGAGTGGAGCAATTTCCCACAGCAGCCGTTTGACCTTGGAAAGGACTTCAGGTATGCTGCGGCGGACGCGCTGCACGGCGATCGGAGGCGCTTCCGACCGGGCTTCTCTCCTCCCTTTTCCGCAGGCGAAAGACGAGCGACAAGAGTGCTTTGCCGTCAAACGGGATCAGGGGATACAGATACGAGCGATCCAGATCGGCCGTGGTGTTGGTGGCCAACAGCACGATGATGATCACAACGCCTGCCACAAATCCCCACAGGCCAAAGGCCGCCGTCAGAAGCAGCAGCAAAATGCGCAAAAACTTAATAGCATAACCCAGCTCGTACGAGCGCTGGGTATAGTTGGCGATGGCGACGAACGCCATATACAAAATGACCTCCGGGATCAGCCAGCCGATCTGCACGGCGAAGTCGCCAAGAATCAGACCACCGACCACCGAGAGCGAATTGGACAGCATCGAGGGGGTATTGAGCGAGGCCATGCGCAAGCCGTCAATGATAAATTCCACCAGTAACAGCTGAGCAAACAGCGGAATGCGCCCGGTGTCCTCGGGAATGATAAACGACAGCCAGGGCGGAACGAGGACGGTATGCTGCACCAGAAGATACCACGCCGGCACAAAAAACAGAGCCAGGAAAAAGATGATCAACCGCAAAAGGCGGATATACGTGCCCGTCAGCGGCGGAAAATAAAAATCATTGGTCTCCTGCAAAAAGTCAAAAATGCTTGTCGGCAGAACCATCACCTGCGGACTGTTGTCGCAGATGAGAAGAATGCTTCCCTCCAGCAGCTGTGCCGCCGCAGCATCCGGACGTTCGGTCATGCGGATTTTGGGAAAGGGATTGTACCACCGCCGCGGAATCAGCACCTCCATCAGCGATTCCTGCCCCATGGTCAGCGCATCCAGCTGCAGCGAGGACAGCCGCGCCTTGAGCGACTCGACCCGCCGCGCATCGGCGCGATCCTTCATATAACAAAGGCAAACGTCGCTGCGCGAGTATTTACCGACGGCAAAGTAGGTCATAGTCAGCGCGGGATGCCGAATTCTGCGGCGGATGAGGGCGGTATTGAAGATCATAGTCTCAACAAAGCCGTCGCGCGCACCGCGCATGACCAGATCGCCCTGCGGCTCACTGGTATCTCGTGCGGGATAGGAGCGCGCATCCACCACCATGCACTCCGCGCCAAAGCTTGAGCCCAGAATGACCGTGGCACCCGAGAGCAGCGAGCGCAAAATGCTCTCTCCGTCCGCGCTGACCTCGCTCTCCACGTAGGGCATATTTTTTTGCATGAACGCCGTGGCACTCATGCCGTCAAGTCCTTGCAAGCCCATCAGATGCATAATCACCTTGGTCATGGTGCCGTCCTTGACAAAGCCATCAATATAATAAAGCGTCAGCTCATCCTGCCCGATGCGAATCGTCTTTTTGAGCAGATCAAAGCTGTCGTCAATAGCAAGTATCTGATCCATGCGGCGCACGTTATCCGCATAGCTCTCGCTCAGTATCAGCGGTGCCGCAGCACGCGCCTCTTGCGTTACACCCATATATATATTTCTCCTTTATTGGATCAAGTTGCGTATCCTTTACACACATTATTTTGCACCGCAAAGTCAAAATCATACTGAAAATTCGCGCAAAAAAAGAACGCCGCCGCAAAAGCGCAACAGCGTTCCTTCCATATTCTCATTATTCTGCGATGGCAGCCTTGATTGCGTCGGTCGCGGCGCTCTCGTCACTCTCGGACAAAATGCCGAAGCAAACGTACTGACCGAGAACCAGCACGTACCGGTTCTGAATTTTATCCAGCTCGGCCTGATTGTAGTTGGAGGCAAATCCGTGCAGATACTCGCCCTGTCCGTCAACGTACACCTGTACCATCTTGCGCACAGGCTCGGTGCTCTGTCCCTCCTTGACGCGAAAGACGCCAAACTGGTCTACGTTGGTTCCCTCGCTGTGGTAAGCGATGCAGCAATCCGTGACGTTGGCGTAGGCCGCCTCGGTATCAAAATAGACCGCATAGGTATCACCGTCCGCCAGATAATATTCGCCGCTCTCGTCCGCAAGGGCTGAAATGATCCCCTCGGTCAGCGTCTGTGCGCTGATATCAGCGCGATACGTTGCCGAGCAAGCGCCAAGCGTCAGAGCCAGCAGCAGGGCGGTCGCCAGCGCGACCACGATATAGCGTTTTTTCATGTCATTCACTCCTTCGAAAAAATGTCAAGGGCAGCCGTGCGTGCGCAGGTACTGCAAAATCGCCCGATATGCCGACGCGCTCAGGTGCAAGCCGTCCTGCTGGGCGTAATCGTCACGCAACATACCGGTCTCGTCCGTCAGGCAAGAGGCCGTATCCACCACGTAAGCGCCGTTCTCCCGTGCGATCTCGGGCAGCCACTCGTTGAGCAGATCAATCTTCCGATTGACCTCCTGTGCACCGCTGTAGCTGCGACCGACCGGGTACACCGTCTGCAGGATCACCTTGGTCGTGGGACTCTGCTCACGGATGGCACCGATCAGCTTGGCGTATGCAGCCGTGTAGACGCGCTGATTTTGCGCGAAATTGGACAGTCCGTTCACGCCAAAGGCCAGCACGATATAGGCCGGCTTTTTACGCGCAACCGCCTCGGGAATGGTCAGAATCTCTCCCGTTTCGGGGTAGATAATCTTATTTTTCAGAATTTCAAGCGACAGCATCATGGTGTTGGAGGCATCCGCCCAGACCTGCTTGGTGGCGGTACCGTCGCTCAGCACGCCGCGCGAACGCAGATGTGCCGTGGTAGACTCTCCCAAAAAGATCATACTGTCGATATATGCCTGTCCCATGTCAGCGCTCTCGGGCAGGACAACTGCCACACTGACCGTCGGCTCGTTCTCATCGGGCTTTTCGGGATCCGGGTCATC
>JAFTSR010000110.1 GCA_017467225.1 Clostridia bacterium
AAGCAGTACCGCCCGATCTCTGCCAAGACCAACATTATCGGCGTGGTGCTGTGCATTCTGTCTCCTGTGCCGTTGATCGCAGGTGCATTGATGGAACTGAACGATTTTTGGTTGGTTTGTCTGACCGCGGTGCTGCTGACCATCATTGCTGCGGCGGTGTACATGTTCATTCGTGTTGGCACGGTGTGGGGCGCTATGCAGCGGCTCTTGCGCGAGGGCGAGTTTGAGCCCAAGAGCAAAGACGGCAACAAGCTGCAGGAGGCCATTGAAGGCGTGTATTGGAGCGTTATCACGGCGGGCTATTTGCTGTGGAGCTTTCTGACGATGGATTGGCACATTACCTGGATTGTCTGGCCGGTAGCCGCTGTGCTGTTCGGTGCGATCGAAGCCGTGATGAGCTACAGAGAAAAACGCAAATAACGGAATTTATAAAAAATATTTTGCTTTTTTGAAAAATCCCCTTGCGTCAGGGCTTGCATGTGACGCTGCGTTATGTGCTATAATTATGCCGCAAGGAGGTGATTGCTATGTCACAATACACGACCGGAGAGGTTGCCAGGCTGTGCGGCGTCAGTGTGCGCACCGTGCAATACTACGATACACGCGGTGTCGTTTGCCCGAGTGAGCTTTCCGAGGGAGGTCGGCGTCTGTATACGGCGGACGACGTTCACAAAATGCAGATCGTCTGCTACCTGCGCGAGCTGGGCTTCTCCCTTGGAAATATCGAGCAGCTGATGAAGGAGGACGACGCGACTGCTGTCATTGACACCATGCTCGGCGAACAGGAGCGCGTGCTGCGTGAGGAGATTGACGAGCGACAGGATATGTTGCGTCGGCTCAAGGAGCTGCGCGCGGGGCTCTCACAGCTGGATAACCCTACGGTTGAATCCATCGGTGACGTTGCACACGTAATGAAAAGTAAAAAAGAACTGAGAAAGATCCGCTTGACCATGCTGCTGTCCGGAATTCCGCTTGGCGTATTGCAGTGGGGCTCAATCATTGAGTGGATCACGACGGGCGTTTGGTGGCCGTTTATCGTCTATGTGGCTATAGCTATTCCGTGGGGAATTTTGATTACAAGGTATTATTTCAGAAGCGTTGCTTACATTTGTTCGCATTGCCACCACGTTTTCCAGCCGAAGCTCAAGGAGAGCTTTTGGGCAAACCACACGCCCAACACCCGTAAGCTGACCTGCCCTGCATGTGGCATCAAGAGCTTTTGTGTAGAGACGGCAGCCGAGAGGGCAAAGGAGCGTGCCTGATGTCCAAGCAGATCAAACAAATTCTGATATTTACGCTCTGCCTCGTTCCCATTGCGGTGATGGGCGGCGTCTTTGTCGGATGGTATCAGCTGGATATTTCCGGTGAGGAACTGCTTGCCGAGGCCATTGCGGTGCTGGGGAGCAAAGAGGTGTTACTTGCCATTACGGCAGTACAGGCGGTGGGATATGCCGTGGTGTGCGGCTTTGTCGGCGGCCTTCTGGCGAGCAAGCTGGGGCTTTGGAAGCCGATCCGGCTTGAAAAGAAGCCGCTGCTTATTACGCTGGCGCTCTCGCTGCCGTTTGGCGTGCTGTTCAGCCTGGATTATTGGACGTTTGGCGCAGCGTATCCTGCCATTCAGGAGAGCGCTGCGGCAGGACTGACGGTGCAGGGAAACATTGCTGCCATTTTATACGGCGGCGTAATTGAAGAGGTCATGCTGCGGCTGTTTTTCATGTCGCTGATCGCCTGGATTTTGTGGAAGGTGTTCGCACGAACGCAGCAGGGCGCGCCGACGTGGGTGCTGGTGACAGCCAACGTAGTGGCCGCGCTGTTGTTCGCCGCAGGACACTTGCCTGCAACGGTAATGACCTTCGGATCGCTGACACCGCTGCTGCTTGTCCGCTGCTTTTTGCTCAACGGCGGCTTCGCGTTGATGTTCGGCTATCTCTATCGCAAGCACGGTATCCTCTACGCCATGATCAGCCATGCGATGCTGCATGTTGTCAGTAGGGGGATTTGGGCAATCTTTATCTGACAAAAAGGAATTCTCTGTGAGGAGAATTCCTTTTTTTGTATAGTAAAACCAAGAAGCCACCACGGTGTGGTGGCTTCTTAACAGCTGTAACAGAAATTTTACACCTTGCCAACCTCAAACTCCACGGTATAAAGACCGTGCGCGGGAACGGTGACGGTGACGGCGCCGCCGCGGCTGAGATTGAGCTCGTGCAGGCGATCCTCATTGAGGTTGACGCAGTAGGCTGCGGTGGGCTTGACGACGGGCGTGCCGACGCGCAGCTTGCCCGAGGTGGGCTCGTCGCCTCTGTTGTGCAGACGTACGATCAGCGTGTCGCGGCTATAGCCGCGCTTGATGGCGGTAATTTCCACGTTATCCATGCCCTCGGTCTTGACAGCGTTGCCTTCGGTGGGAAGATCGCGTGCAGGCTGTACGAAATCGGTCATGACCGAAATCTCGCTTTGTCTGTTGAGCGTGGTCAAGGGCGGCAGAAGCGCGGCGTTGACCAGGTCATAGACCGGCGTAAGATCAGCACCGTGCGGAATCAGTGAGAGCGTGTAGGTGATGGGCGTATCCATCATCAGCGCGCGATTCATGCGATAACGTGCTGTGTTGAAGCCGTTAAGATCAATGCAATCGGTCGAGCGCAGCAGCGTCAGTGCCAGCGCGCGAGAAGCGTTGTCGGTGCACTCATACTCGTAAATACCGGCGGCAGCAACGCTCAGACCAAGCTTGTCGGTGCTGACGTCGCAGAAATCCTGCATCGGGCAGGTTGCATAGGGCTGCTCATGCAGCTCGGGATCGAGCGCACGGGCAATGTCACGCTCTACCGTGTCAAACGGCTGACCGCTGCGAGAGGTCGCGGCCTCTGAGAGATTGGTGGGGAAGAGAACGCGCAGGCGGTGATTGCGTGCGTGGTTGTTGACGGTCAGCGTGATCTTGACGTCCTTGGCATCAGCACCCAAAAACAGCGTGGCGTTGACCTGTACGCTGCCGGGAAGATCGCCGCGGCGGGTGCGATTGTCCTTCAGACCGTCGGGAATATACATCGTCTGTTCAATTTCGTAGGCACAGCCAAGCGGTGTATCATACAGCTGACGAACCGATGCGGCAGCGGCAGTCGAGAAGTAGACGCGGCGGTCGTTGGCCGGCTGCATGTGAACGTAGCAGTCGGCAGCATCGCCGCTGTCCTCCAGCAGCATCTGCTGTGCGTAGGTGTAGCCGGTCGTCTTGTCGGTCAGATCGAAGGTGCCGTTGGGATTGATGGCCACACGCAGATAGTCGTTCTCCATCACGCTGGGTGCTGAGCCGAAGTAGAAGGGCTCCAGGTTGCGCTTGCAGCGAGCGGTCGGCGAGCCTTTGACAAATTCCAGACGCAGATAGCCGTAAGCCGGGATCTCATCGATCTTCACCAAGCCCTTGACGTGACGGGCGGGCGTGCGGGTCGGGTGACCGCGGCGCGGATTGTAGCGCACATCGATCAGACCGTCACTCTCAAGAATGGTCATCGGTACGATATTGCCCTGCGCGTCGGTCAGGTGGAAGCGGTCGTCACCCATGCCGCGCGGAATGTCGATGGCAAAGGGAACAACGCCACGGATGGGAGATGCGGAGCGGTTAAAGAGATACAGCGCTGTGCCCTCGCCGCCGTGATGCATCAGAGCGCGCAAAGACTCTTGCAGCGTTTGCTCGGCGAGTGAATAGGCACACTGATAGCGGTTCATGACCTCGTCAAACACCTCGTCCAC
>JAFTSR010000111.1 GCA_017467225.1 Clostridia bacterium
GCCACCATTGAGCGGGAGCTGGATGAGGTCGCCGCGCTTTACCGTGTGTTCGGTGATAAAACGCGTGTCTCGCTGTTGCATGCGCTTCTGGAACGAGAAAAGTGAGTCAACGAGCTGGCTGCCGAGCTTTCTATGACGTTATCTGCTGTGTCGCATCAGCTGCGCATTCTCAAGCAGGCGCATCTGGTTCGCGCCCGCCGCGACGGGAAAACCGTCTACTACACGCCCGACGACGACCACGTCCGCAGCATCCTGATGCAAGGCCTGGAGCACGTACGGGAGTAACGGAGCTTTGCCTTCGGCGACCAAGGGGTCTTTTTTGAAGAAAAAGACCCCTTGGAACCCCAAAAAACTTTGTCAAAAATTTATTGGCTGAATTTTTAACTGCTCTGTTCTGAATGAGCAAACAGCAATGTCCTTATGGGGCCCCTACCCCATATGACAGTTAAAAAACAATAAAAAACATTCTCCCCGTAGAAATCCCCTGTGTTTTCGCCGTCCTTTTTGAGGCGGCGAAAGCAAAGTCTGCACTCGGCTCAAACCGCGTGCGATTTAGCCAAACGGTGGAGCCGTTTGGCGGTAGCACGCGAAGCAGCAGGGATACATAAGGGACGGCAGTCCCTTATGCACGCTTTTTTTGGGTTTCGGCGCAGCCGAAACAGCGTTTCATTTGGCGTGTGCCAAAAAAATGAACAACAATTTTATCAAGGTTAGAACATTATGTTCGCACAATCTAAATTATCTTCACGAAAGGAACCACACCATGAAAAAAACATTCCGCATGGAAAACCTCGACTGCGCCAACTGCGCCGCAAAAATGGAAGCCGCTATCCTCAAAATCGAAGGTGTCAGTGCCTGCTCGGTCAACTTTTTCGCACAGAAAATGATGCTCGAGGCCGACGATGCCCTCTTTGACGCCGCCCTCAAGCAGGCCGTCAAAGCCGTCCATAAGGTCGATAGCGACTGCGATATTCTCATCTGATGCCATGACGCGCAAGCAAAAAAAGATACTCACCCGCATTTTTGTCGCGGCAGCACTGCTACTCACCGCCGCGCTGCTCTCGTCGCTGCCGGCAGTACAGCAGCTGTCCGGCCTCGCAGCGCTCGTCATCCCCGCACTCTTTCTCATCCCCTACCTCACCATCGGCTACGATATACTCATCAAAGCCGTGCGTGGAATTGCCAAGGGTCAGATGCTGGATGAAAACTTCCTCATGGCGCTGGCAACCGTTGGCGCGATGGTGATCGGCGAGTATGCCGAAGCAACCTTCGTCATGCTCTTTTACCAGGTCGGAGAGCTCTTTCAATCGATCGCCGTCGGTAAAAGCCGCCGCTCGATTGCCGCACTGATGGACATTCGACCGGACGTAGCGCACGTGATGCGCGACGGTGAGGTGACCGACGTCGATCCTGCCGAGGTCGCAGTAGGCGAGCTGCTGCTCGTCCATCCCGGCGAGCGCATCCCCCTGGATGGCTGCGTGTGTGAGGGCGAATCCACACTGGACACCGCAGCACTGACCGGCGAATCTGTTCCGCGCCACGTGCGCGTGGGCGACCGCGTCATCAGCGGCTGCATCAATCAAACCGGTCTTCTGCACGTCCGCACCGATTGCCTCTACGAGCAATCCACCGTCGCGCGCGTGCTGGAGCTGGTCGAAAGCACCGCCACGCGCAAATCCCGCAGCGAGGCGTTTATCACTCGCTTTGCAAGAATTTATACCCCTGCTGTGGTTGTCGGCGCGCTGCTGCTTGCTGTCCTTCCGCCGCTGCTTGACGGAAACTGGTCGGCGTGGATCTACCAGGCACTCTCCTTTTTGGTCGTTTCCTGCCCGTGTGCGCTGGTCATCTCGGTGCCACTGTCCTTCTTTGGCGGCATCGGCGGCGCGGCAAAGCGCGGCATCCTGTTCAAAGGATCGGCTTACCTGGAGGCGCTCGCGCTTTGTGATACGGTTGTCTTCGATAAAACCGGCACCCTGACGCGCGGCACCTTCAGCGTCACGGCGCTGCTGCCCAACAAAGGGGTCAGCGAGGCGGCGCTGCTGGACGCATGTGCGCACGCCGAGCAGTTCTCCGACCATCCCATCGCCCGTTCCATTCTGGAGCGATATGCGGCATCGCCCGACCCGACACGTGTGGACGGCGTGACCGAGCAAGCCGGTGAAGGCGTGACCGCTCTTTTGGACGGGAAGCCGATCGCCGTTGGCAACGCCCGTCTGATGGCGCGCCTTGGCATTTCCGCTCCCGCGCTTGACGGTGGCGCGCTGCCGCCGGGTGCTACAGTGGTTTTTGTAGCGCATGGCGGCCTCTATCTGGGCGCGCTTGCTATTTCCGATCGAATCAAGCCCGAGGCAAAAGCAGCACTTGACGAGCTGCGGCACTGCGGCGTGCAGCATCTGGTCATGCTGAGTGGCGACCGTCGCACTGCCGCCGAGCAGGTGGGCGCGGCGCTGGCGCTTGACGAGGTCATCTCCGAATGCCTGCCCGCCGACAAGGTGACCCACCTGGAGCGCGTGCTGCAAGAGGCTCACCGCCGCGACGCCAAAGCCAAGGTGGCGTTTGTCGGAGACGGCATCAACGACGCACCGGTTCTGACGCGCGCCGACATCGGCATTGCCATGGGCGCGATGGGCTCGGATGCCGCCATCGAAGCCGCCGACATGGTGCTGATGGATGACGCGCTGCAAAAAATTCCGGTAGCAATCGCCATCTGCCGCAAAACGCACCGCATCGTCAAGCAGAATATTGTATTTGCGCTTACCGTCAAGGCTCTTGTGCTGCTTCTCAGCCTGCTGCACATTTCCAATCTCTGGCTTGCCGTCTTTGCCGACGTCGGCGTCGCTGTCATCGCCATCTGCAACGCCATGCGAACACTGCGAGAGTAGAGGGGCAGTTTTATGCCTTCGGCGACCAAGGGGGATTTTTGAAAAAATCCCCCTTGGAACCCCAAAAACTTTTGGGAAATTATTTGCAAAATTTTTACCGGTTCTGTTCCGAATGAACGGACAGCAACGTCCCCATGGGGCCCTCCCCCCACAAGTTAGGCTCTAAAATTTGTTTTGCGTTAGAAGTTCATACCGATGAAGCGGACGCGCCATGCGCGCCCCTACAATAAAAAATCTTTTTTTCCGTAGAAAGCCCGATGTTTTCGCCGTCCTTTTTGAGGCGGCGAAAGCAAAGTTTCCACAATGCAGCAGCCGCGTGCGATTTAGCCAAACGCCGGAGGCGTTTGGTGGTAGCACGCGAAGCAGCAGGGATACATAAGGGACGGCAGTCCCTTATGCGCGTTTTTTTCGGTTCACCTTTTTGGGGCGTGCCAAAAAAGTGAACAACAATCAAATCAATGTTAGAAATCTTTGTTCGCACCTTCTAAATTCCCCCTAAACCTCTCACCACCAAGCGGGCGAACAATGTTCGCCCCTACATGTCAAACTAAAAATTCAAACGCCCCCTCCGCCACATTTTGCAAGTTTCGAAAAAAATCTTGCAAAATCGCAAAAAAATTCTTGACAAACGCTGCTACCTGGTATATAATAGTAAGGTAAAGCGCGAAAGCGCATCAATCTACTGAAAAAAGCACCGCCCAAGCGCGGTAAGGAGGCCATCTTATGAAAAATGCATATTTGTTAGAAGTCCTTGAGGCTGTCAAAAAGCGTAACCCCGGCGAGCCTGAGTTCATCCAGACCGTTACCGAGGTTTTCGAGTCTATCGAGCCCGTCATCGACGCTCGCCCTGATTTGGTTGCAGCCGGCGTTGTCGAGCGCATGGTCGAGCCCGAGCGTCAGATCGTCTTCCGCGTTCCGTGGGTAGATGACAGTGGCAAGGTTCAGGTCAACCGCGGCTTCCGCGTTCAGTTCAACAGCGCTATCGGCCCGTACAAGGGCGGTCTGCGTTTCCATCCCACCGTTAACTCCTCCATCATGAAGTTCCTCGGCTTCGAGCAGACCTTCAAGAACTCCCTGACCTCTCTGCCCATGGGCGGCGGTAAGGGCGGCTCCGACTTCGACCCCCAGGGCAAGTCCGACGCTGAGGTTATGCGTTTCTGCCAGAGCTTTATGACCGAGCTGTTCCGTCACATCGGTGCTGACACCGACGTTCCCGCCGGTGACATCGGCGTAGGCGCGCGAGAGATTGGTTACCTGTTCGGTCAGTACAAGA
>JAFTSR010000002.1 GCA_017467225.1 Clostridia bacterium
GAAGTCCCGCCGAGATCCCACTCGGCTTCGCCTCGTGCTTTTGGGGCAAAGCCCCAAAAGTTCGACAAGCTCAGGATGACACCTATCGGTGTCCGGCGGGACGCAGTCGAAATCCGACCAACGGGCGGATCAAACGCGATTCATCGCGTTTGGAATCTCGCAAAAAATCAGTTATTTCATGTGAAAGAGCCAAAGGAAAAAATCGTTGCTGCTCTGCAAAGCCGTTCTCTCTGCACAGCCAGAACAGAATCGCTACAAATAAACAGCACCGCACCCGTGGGGCAGGGGCCCCACCTGGATTCCCTCTCTTCACGGATAGAACAGAACCGCTACAAATTCAGCCCATAAAATTTCCAAAAAGTTTTTGAAAGGGAGTTTGAGGGAAAACTTTTTTTCAAAAAGTTTTCCCTCAAGACCGCCCTCTGGAAAGGAGCCGCCTATGCACGAACAGAACATCCGCACAGCCATGATGCTGGGCGAGAGCGCAACAGCGCGCCTGACCAAGGCGCGTGTCATCGTGTTTGGCGTTGGCGGTGTCGGCGGTCATCTTTGCGACGCGCTGGCGCGTGCCGGCGTGGGTGCGATCGACCTGGTCGATCACGATACCGTCTCACTCTCCAACGTCAACCGCCAGATGGTCGCGCTGCACTCTACCCTCGGCCGCTCCAAAGTCGAGGCCATGGCCGACCGCATCCGGGATATCAATCCCGACTGCCGCGTCACGCTGCACGATTGCTTCTATTTGCCCGAGGAGGCAGATCGGTTTGATTTTTCCGCCTACGACTACGTTGCTGACGCCATCGATACCGTTAAGGCCAAGATCGACCTGGTGCTGCGCGCCAAGGCCGCCGGCACGCCCATCATTTGCGCCATGGGCGCAGGAAACAAGCTGGATCCCACCCGCTTTGAGGTCGCCGACCTTGCTAAAACCTCGGTTTGTCCCTTGGCTAAGGTCATGCGGGTCGAGCTGCGTAAGCGCGGCGTGGAGCACGTCAAGGTGGTCTACTCCCGTGAGGAGCCGGTCGCACCGCCTGCCGATGCGCCGACCTTGCCCGTTGACGAGAATGGAAATCCCAAGCGCGCACCGGGCAGCGTTTCTTTCGTGCCGGCGGTTATGGGACTGATCATGGCCGGCGAGATCATCCGCGATATTGCGGCAAGCGCCCGGGAATAACCGGATAAGAACAGGAAATAATAAAGGAGAAACCGAGATGAAATTCACGAAGACAAGCATAAGATGGATGGCGCTGCTGCTGGTGCTTTGCCTGGCGACAACGGCGTTGATTGGTTGCACCGATCGGACGCAGCTGCCTGATGGTGCCGGTGAGCAGGAGGACGAGGAAAAAGCGCCGCCGCGCCTGGAGAATAACACGGTGGCACAGCTGTCCTTTACCACGCTCTGGTATCGCCCGGAGATGTTTGTCAGCGATGGCGTGGAGGTGGTCGACCCGTACGCGCGCCAATGCATGATTGCTTTATTTAATAATGTAGAGTTCAGAGGCCTGACGACCGACGATGGGGTATCTGTGACGGACATTTATCTGGAGATGAAGGAGTCACAGTATCTTCTGCTGGAGGGCTGCGGCACCATTTTCGTCTGTGACAACGGTCGCGCCATGCTGACGCTGATCAATCAGGGACAGTACTTTACGGACGTCGGCGCGGTGGATGCCGAGGCGCTGCGTCAGATCGGACTGCCCTTGATGGAGAGCGTGAAGAGCGAGGCAGAGCAGCCGTGAGGCGGCAGAAGGTAAAAAAATCGCAAACCCTCTTGACAATTGCACCGAAATCATGTACAATAATACTGTACCCGAGAAAACAAGACATAGACCGATAAGGAGGATAGATTCATGAGCAATACCGAGATGAACAACGAGGAAGTCTCCCGCTTCACGCTGACCGACGAGGACGGCAACGAGCTGGAGTTTGAGCTGATCGGCTCCGGCGAGGTGGACGGCGTTATGTACTACGCTATGATCCCCGCAGAGGACGCTGACGATGATAACAAGGACACGTTTGAATACGTGATTCTCAAGAGTGAGGTGGACGAGGACGGCGAGGAGTCGCTGTTTACCATCGACGATGACGAGGAATTCGACCGCGTGGCCGATTTATTTGACGATATGTTCTCTACCGTTGATTTTGACGCACTGGAGAACAACTGATTTTCTTTGA
>JAFTSR010000112.1 GCA_017467225.1 Clostridia bacterium
CCGGGGAGTTGGGAAGCGGCGGCATCAAAGTGTCCGCCGCCCTCAATTTTTTCGAGGATCAGCTGTACGTTGATTTCGCCGTTTGAACGGGCGGAGACATGGATGATATCGCCAATGCGGCAGAGGGCAAAGGATGCCTTGACTCCCTCTACCGTCAAGAGCTTATCGGCTGCCTTGGCGGCGGCAATGCGGTCAGAAGCGGTATTGTCGTCATCGTCGTTGCAGGAGATGGCCATCATTTTGCGGTAAACAACGACGTTGGATTCAAATTTTGCTTCTGAAATGAAGTCGCTTAAGCAGGATCGGAACAGCATTTGTGCGTCTGTGGGGTTGGCTCCTTCGCCGCGCAGATAGAGGGCGGCGCTGAAGGGACGGACACCGGTATTGCGGGTAAATTGCTTGGTGTCAAGAAGGATACCGGCATACATGATGTCTGCTTCGTCAGTGGACAGCATGCCGCTTGGGAGCGCCTGCTCCAAAATTTCCGAGACCAGCTCGCAGGCTGAGGAAGCCGATGGCTCGATATAAGAGATCAACGGTGCTTCCTCAAATTCGGCCGTCTTACGGTGATGGTCGATATAGACGGTGCGGCGAGAGATCTCGGCAACAGCGGGTGCTTCCAGCTGAACCTTATTGTTCACATCCACAATAACCGTCAGGGTATCACTTCCCACCATTTCCTGCGCTTCGGCAGCATTGCAGAACACCGAGGAGTGATGATATTCACTAAGATCCTTGATGCGATCGTAGCACTTTGTGAAATTGGGGTCCTTGGGATTGACAATGACATTAAACTGAACGCCGCAGAAGGCGCAGAGACGAGCCACACCGAGGCAGGCACCGATACAGTCGAAGTCAGCGGCTCGGTGTCCCATGATGAGGACGTTTGTGCTCTTGGAGATCAGAGACGCCAACTCATTTGCGATGACGCGTGCGCGCACTTTGGTACGCTTTTGTACCGTTTGCGTCTTGCCGCCGTAGAACTCAAGACCCTTGGCGGTTTTGATTACCACTTGGTCGCCACCGCGTTGTAGGGCCATGTCCAGGGCTTCCGCCGCGACGCGCTCCTTTTCGGCAAGGGTGCCTTCGACCTGGGCAATTCCCATGGAGATGGTAACGGACAAGCTGCTCTCGCCGACACGGATTTCGCGGATACGGTCGAGAATATCAAATTTCCGTTCCTCGAAGGATGACATTTCGCTGGCGGAAAACAGTAAGATATAGCGATCACTCTGATATTCTTTCAGGATGCCGTTGGCATCGGCCGTCCAAGCCTTCAGAGCATTTTCAATTTCGTTGGCGGCGGCACGGGTGCCTTCCTTGGCGTACTGGCCAAGCTCCTCAAGGTTGTCAACCATGATATAGGCTACCTGTGTGTTTTCATCGGTCAGCCGCTTATCCAATGCTTTAACATCGGTGCGGTCGTGCCATAGTGTGAGGTAGTAATGCTTATTTTTGGACATTACGGGATAGCACAGAACATCGTAGAAGCGATCATCGAGAGAGATGGTTGTGCCGACCTCGCCTTCGCTCTTTAATTGTTGGATCGAGCATCCGGTAAAGGCTTCAAAGCGCATGCCGATGACGTTTCGTTTTCCGAGGCGCTTGGTAAACGCGGCATTATGCCAGATAATGTTTTCTGTGCCGTTGCATATCATGACGGGCATATTCATTTTAACCATGAGATCCAGCGTCATGGTGCTGAGGAAGGAATTATTTTCAGCTACCGTTCCGGCACCCCTCATGTAGCGGAACAGCTTGTGATACAGTACAAGGAAAACGAGGTAAATAAGCAAGCCGACGAGCCAAACAAGATGCGATCGTGTTTCGGTCAGGGAATAGATATAGCCGACGGCTATGATACAGAGCACTGCAGCCAAAG
>JAFTSR010000113.1 GCA_017467225.1 Clostridia bacterium
ACGTAAAGCTCGTTGACTGGCTTGACGGAGAAGAAGCAGGCATCAAGAGTGCCACTATCATGATCGAGGGAACTAACGCATACGGCTACCTCAAGAGCGAGAACGGCGTACACAGACTGGTTCGCGTCTCTCCCTTTGACGCCGCAGGTCGCAGACAGACCTCCTTTGCATCCATCGAGGTCATGCCCGAGTTTGAGAACGTTGACGCCGTCGAGATCCGCGACGAGGACATCGAGGTCACGGCGCACCGCTCCTCCGGCGCAGGTGGTCAGCACATCAACAAGACCGACTCCGCTATCCGTATCGTGCACAAGCCCACCGGCATTGTGGTCGGCTGCCAGACCGAGCGCAGCCAGCTGCAGAACAAGGAAACCGCGCTGAAAATGCTCAAGGCCAAGCTGATGGAGATCAAGCTCCGTGAGCGTCTTGACAAGATCGAGGACATCAAGGGCAACCGCGCCAACATCGAGTGGGGCTCGCAGATCCGTTCCTACGTCTTCATGCCCTACACTTTAGTCAAGGACAACCGCACCGGCTTTGAAACGGGCGACGTGGACAAGGTCATGGACGGTGACATCGACGGCTTTATCAACGCATATCTGAAAATGCAATCGGGCAAGGCGTAATTTTTCGCCACCCCGCCATATTTTATGAAAGTGAGGATCCCATTATGTTCAAGAAAAATCGCACCATCTGGGGCATTGCCGCCCTGGTATCTTCCTACCTTTCCCTGTTTATCGCCGTCGCTTTTATCGGTGAGAACAAGCGCGTCAGCCTCAAAATGCTGCTGATGAGCATCACACAGCTGATCTGCGGTCTGGCGCTGATCGACGACGAGTATGAGCTGGGCGACAAGGTCAAGGAAAAATCCACCGCCGCCGTTGGCGCTGTCAAGGCAAAGTCCGTCGCAGCTGCAGGCGCAGTCAAGGAGAAATCCCAGGCTGTGGCTGCCAAGGTCAAGAGCAAGCTGCACACGCCCGTCATGGACGCCGACGAGGAGCTGTTTGACGAAGGCGACATCTACGACATCGAGGAAGCCATCTGCGACGATCTGGGCGCGGATGAGGAATAAGTGATCTGAGGACAGAGGGGTATTTTTGCGCTTCTGTCCTTTTATATTCTATGAAAAGGAGGATTTCTCATGAAAAGGTACACATTTCTGCGATTGTTATGCTGCGTGCTGCTGCTCGCTGCCCTTCCCTCATGTGCCACCAGCGCACCCGAGATCGTGCCGGAGCTTTCGCAACCGGACGAAATTCTTTCTCCGCTGGAACCGACGGTAGAGGACTCCTTCGGTCCGGGTGTGAGCAAGGAGCCACTCCCCATTCCGCCGTATCAGGCAAGCACCGTCTTTCCTGCAAGCACGCATATCCTTAATCTTCCCGAGGTTATACTAACCGCCAACCAAACCTACGAGCGCGCGCTGTACTGTATCGACAAGAAGACCGGAACCTCACGGATTTTCTGCTATGATCCGACCTGCGTGCACGAAAATTGCACGTCACACCATTTCAGCCACCCCAAAAATCTGATTTACGCGCACTACAACGGCAGCCTTTACGGCAACGTTGACGTCGACGTGCACAGCAATCGGACGCTGCTCTACCGCATCGACGGCAACTCGTTCCTGATTGAGTGCGTTTGGTGGGGAAACGGCCAGCCCATCCGCGAGCAAAAGGCAGTCCATCAGAACTATCTGTATTTTTCCACGCAGGGAAAGTATCGCGAAATCAACATCTTTCGTATGAGCCTGGACGATCACACTGTCGAGCAGATGCTGCCACCTGAGGGAAAGACGTTTTGTGATTTCATGATCAGCAGCGGCGTATTTCTGGCGCGGTTCCGACAGGGCGATGAATATTACCGGACTGACGAGCATTTCAGCCAGTACACGCCGACCGGCCTCTACAGCATCGCCTATCTCAACGGCGAGGAATACATCAAAAAGATCACCCGTCAACCGACCCCCGAGGAGGCAGGAACCACAGATGAATACACCGTAGGCTACGCGCTGGGCAATCTTTCTACCCACGACGAGACCCAAATCTGCACCAGCGAGCAGTTTCTCAAGACGCTGGGCTTTGACGGCGAATACATCTACTACCGCTACTCCAGTTCACGCCCAAATCAATACGTAGCCAACCACACGCTGTACCGTGTCAACGTTCGCACAGGACAGGCGGAGCAGCTCTGCCGTTACGATGACGGACTGGTGCTGGAGGTCGCCTGCTACGACGGTGTGATCTACTACTATAAAGAGGATGCCGCCAAGGAGGTCTATACGTACACCAAGGCACTCCTGTACGGCAGGCTGGTGCGCGCAGAAACAACGCTGCTCGCCAAGGATTTTCCCATTTACTACCCGACCGCCGTAATCGAGCGTGTCACCGCACCGAAATAATTTTACAACCGACAGAAGGCTCTCTTTTGTCGGTTTTTTATGCGGTGCGCTCCGCCACGCACCGGTGGCGGAAAGTGGAATTTTCCATTCTTTTTTGTAGCGATGCGACTATTTTTCAACCAACGGTTAACATCATCTTTCCTGACAATGCCTTTACGAAAAATATTTTTATGATATAATATAGACAGAAGCAGACGTCGGCTTACTATTGATTCAACGGAGGTGTCATAATGGAAATGACAATCGGTGCAAACATCAAGCGTTTGCGCACAGAAAAGAATATGACGCAGGAGCAGCTGTCAGTCGCAATGAACGTGACCTGCGCGGCTGTCAGCAAGTGGGAGCGCGGCGAGACCTACCCCGACATTACCCTTCTGCAGCCGCTGGCGTATTACGTCGGCGTCACACTGGATGAGCTGATGGGCGACGATCAGGAAAAGATTCAAGCGGAGATTGATCAGGTGATCACGCTTTATCGCAAGCACATGAACAAGGACAAAGCATATGCACACGATCTCATCGTGAAGGCATACCGTGATTATCCCAATGACTATTGGATCATGCACTACTATATGTGGAACGTTGGCGGTGAAATGTCCGACAACGACCCACAGGTATTGCTCTCTCACAAGGAAGAATTTCTTTACATTTGCGATAAAATTCTTGGAGGCTGCACAGAGGAAACGCTTCGCCTGAATGCCTGGAATATGCGTGCAAAGATTCTCCACGCCGAGGGAAAAACAGAAGAGGCATTGTGCATTTATCGGGAAAAATTCACGAATTGGTACCACACCGGCGGACAAAAAATTGAACAGCTATTTGCAAAGGATACCGCCGAATACTATGATTGGGTCAAAAAGAACATGTGCGAGCTTGTAGCCTTTGCAGGACATAAGCTGTCAAGCACGATCTTATTTGACGCTTCGCTTTCTGTTGCAGAAAAAGCGAAAAAAGCCATCCACTATGGCGATTGGATGCTCAAAGCCCTTGAGAAAACCGATGACATCTTTTTTGCCGGACTTGCAGAAGCTTTTTTGAACAGAGCGAGAAACTATTTAGCCTATTGCGGCGGTGCGGATGCCGATATTGTTACTCTGCTGGATATGAACTTGTATGCCGCTCAGAGA
>JAFTSR010000114.1 GCA_017467225.1 Clostridia bacterium
GGGTAACGTTCCCGGTGCGCAGATCGGTACTGACTCCTTCCAGGAGATCGATATCACGGGTATTACGCTGCCCATCACCAAGCATAACTACTTTGTTACCTCGGTTGAGCAGCTGGCGGACACCATTCGCGAGGCAATCACTCTGGCAAGCTCCGGCAGACCCGGCCCGGTGCTGATCGATATTCCCAAGGACGTGCAGATCGCCAAGTGCGAGTATGAGCCCCAGCCGCCTGTACAAAAAGAAGAAAAGCACGCGGCCAAGGACATCCGCATTACGGAGGCGGCTGAGTGCATCAATGCCTGCGAGCGTCCGTTTATCTACTTCGGCGGTGGTCTGATCTCTTCGGATGCGGCTGAAGAAATGCTGGCGCTGGCCGAGACCATCGACGCGCCGATCGGCTGCTCCATGATGGGACTTTCCGGCGTGCCCACCGAGCATCCCCGATTCCTTGGTATGCAGGGTATGCACGGACATGATGCGTCCTCCATGGCGATGCATAACGCCGATTGCATCATTGCTCTGGGCGCAAGATTTAACGATCGTGTCACGGGCAACCGTGCGAAATTTGCCGTCGGCGCCAAAATCGTACATATCGACATCGACGGTGCCGAGCTGAATAAGACGGTCAATGCCTTCCACGGCTTGCGCGGCGATCTCAAGCTGACGCTGCAAAAGCTGCTTCCGCTGATCACACCCGTCAAGCGTCCTGCTTGGCAACAAACGGTAGCCCGTTTCCGCGCGGAGGAGGAGCAGACGCTGGATCACAGAGAGGGCATGACGCCTCGCAACGTGCTGCTGACGCTCAACAAGCACCTGGGCGAGAACACGCCGGTGGCAACTGACGTCGGTCAGCATCAAATGTGGGCGGCACAAACGGTCAAGTTTGGCAGAAGCCGCAGATTTATCTCCAGCGGCGGACTTGGCACCATGGGCTTTGGCCTGGGTGCGGCTATTGGCGCACAGATGGGCAGCGGCGAGAGAACGGTGCTGGTTACGGGCGACGGCAGCTTTGGTATGTGCCTGAATGAAATGGCAACCGCTGTGTCGCAGAAAACGCCGATTGTCATTCTGTTGCTCAACAACGGCGTGCTCGGTATGGTTCGCCAGTGGCAAAATCTGTTCTTTGATAAGCATTTCTCCCAGACGGTTCTGGATCGCAAGACCGATTTTGTGGCGTTGTCCCGTGCCTTTGGTGCGGACGGCGTGACCGTCAGAACGCCCCAGGAGCTGGACAAGGCGCTGGATGTGGCGTTTGCTGCTGACGGCCCCTACTTGGTTGAGTGTATCATCGACAAGGACGAGTTTGTTCTTCCCATGCTGCCTCCGGGTGGCTCGATGGACGATATTATTGTAAAGGTGGGTGACTGATATGGAAAGATTTCTGATTGCCGTTTTGGTTCGCAACCAGCTGGGTGTTCTGAACCGTGTCACCAGCATGTTCCGCCGCAGACAGTTCAATATCTCCAGCTTGACCGTGAGTGAGGCGGAGTCCTCCTCCTATTCCCGTATCACACTGCAGGCGGTGGGCGAGGAGAGCGCCAAGGAGCAGCTGATCAATCAACTTTACAAGCTGCCCGACGTCGTTTCGATCAAGGAGCTGCACGAGCATGAGTCGGTCAGACGTGAGCTTCTTTTGATCAAGATCAAAAACGACCCGGCAACACGCACTGACGCGCGTGCCGCAGCCGAGGCGTTCGACGCCACCATTTTGGATTACGCCAAGGACTCTATTATCTATCAGCTGAGCGACGAGAGCCGTCGCATCGACGATTTTATCGAGCTGATGCGCGATTTTGAGATCATCGAGATCTGCCGTACCGGTATCGTCGCACTCGAACGCGGAGAAAACACCATCCGCGAAGTGAATTTTCTTTGATTCCAAATTAAAAATTTATAAATAAACAGAAAGAAGGATATTTATCATGGCAAGAATTTTTTATCAGCAGGACTGCGATCTGCAGAAGCTCAGCGACAAGACTGTCGCAATTATCGGTTACGGCTCCCAGGGTCAC
>JAFTSR010000115.1 GCA_017467225.1 Clostridia bacterium
GTGATAACATCGCCCTCCTCGTTCTTGCAGGTAACATCGCAGTACAGTGCCACCACGTCGCTGTTGTTGGTCAGCGTTACCTGATTTTCTGCACAGCTGATATCGACAGCACACCCTGCAAGCTCCAGCAAGGACGAGAACGGATGGGCGTTTTCGGGAAGAAAGACGTACTCCGTGCAAATGTCAAGAGCATCCGAAGAAAGTCGTACCAGTAAGGGTTTTTCGACCGTCAATTGAATAGCATCCCAGTCGTAATTACCGTCGGCTGCGCTCAAGGCATACTGTGCGATGGAATTTCCTGACATATCGTATGCTGTCAGCGTTACGTCATCCGCTGTGAGCGGCAACGTCTGTGTGTCGGCACGCATGAACGGAACGACGGTCACCATGCCATCCTTTGCGACAATGCTCTCATGTCGTAAGCCGAGGACGATGGGCGCGAACATCTTCTTAACCTCATAATACGCTGGCTTCGGGCAGCCGTCAAATTCCAAAAGCGAGGTATTGGCAGCATTCGGGAAGGGCTCGTTACCCATCCAGATAATAATGCCGGCCTTTTTATCCGCGGCGTAGCGAATAGCGGAGGTCACGTAGCGCAATGCCTCGGCCTGCACCCAACGGAAGGCGCGAACATAGGCATTGATATCTCGTTTCTCACCGTCAAACTCACCAAACCACTCGCGCATCTGATCCATGTGCAACCACCACGCGCCGCGTGTCAGCCAATAGCGGTTTTCCTTGGTAGGCGGCCACAGCTTGGCATTTCCTGCATATTTCTGCAGAATTTCCATGCGGCTGGCAGCAGGTGCACCTACCTCGGAATGCAGCAAGCTATCATTGCGGTTGCATTCGCGGTAATAGTGATACGGACCTGCGGCATAATTCCAGGGACCGTGGGTATCGTGCAGCTTTCCGGTGCCAATATAATCCATGCTGCCGGGTACGGGACCGGAGGGAGAGGCGGGCAGATACAATCGTTCTCCGTCATACTCCTTGACCGCCTGCTGTAGCGCAAACAGCGTAGGATGCTCCAATCCCTGCGGCTTGTAGTCATCATAGTAGAGCTCGTTACCTCCGCACCAGAAGGCAAGACACGCGCGCGTGCGACGACGGAGAATGTCAATCTTTGCAACCTTCAGAAGATCCTCGATGAAATCGGGATCGGCACAAGCCGCATTCTCAATACCGCTGGAGGATTGCGGAAATTCCTGCCATACAAGAATACCGAGCTCGTCGCAAATGTCGTAGAACGTTTCGCTTTCAAGAAGCGCACCGCCCCATACGCGGATCAGAGTAATGTTCATGTCGCGCAGCGTCGTCAGTTGCTTGCGATAATTCTCCTCGGTAACCGTACCGTAGAAGGGCGAGAGTGGTACCCAGTTAATGCCGCGCACGGGAATCGGCGTGCCGTTGACTACGGGAATATAGGGGAAAGAGTCCTCGGCAGCACCGGACGGACGTGTGTAGGTCAGCGTGCGGAAACCGATCTGCTCCACTTTTTCATCCAGCACTGTCTCACCGTCGCAAATTCTCGTTGCTACGCGATACAAAGTCTGCTCGCCAAAGCCGGCGACATTCCAGGTTTTGATATCATCGACCTGTACAGTGATCTCCATCCATTGCTGCGTGATGGGCATAGCTGCTTTTGCAACAATATTCCCTGCCATGTCATATACGGTACTTGTGTAAGTCAGGGGACGATCGTCGAATCGCTCAACCATGCAGGAGGTACGAATGATACCTGTGCTCGCATATTGCTCATCGGTAGGATATGTAGTAGTATAAACCTCGCTCATAACGGCGCCGCGCTCGATTTTGAGCGTCACGTCGCCGAAAATACCGATATTGACCATACGGGGCATCCAGTCCCAACCGTAGTTATAGCGTGATTTGAGAATTTTGACCTTGGAGGTATATCCGACCTGTCCTTCGACCTCCGGCGGCTGCAGAAAAACAACGCGCAGATGGTTTTTCCCCTGTACGATTGCATCAGTTGCATCAAACGTCCATGGCAGATGCATACCTTCAAAATATCCCAGCTCCTTACCATTCAGAAAAACATAACCGGAAAAGTCCAAGCCCTCGAACTGAAGCTCATATCGTTGGGCATCTACAGCATCCAGCGTGAAGAATTTTTCATACACCCACTCGCGGTGCTCGACCCAATCCATGTGCAAAAAGGTATCGTCAACCTTCCGATCCTCAACAACACCTGCGCGTAAAAGATCGGCCTGTACTGCACCGGGTACGGTAGCGTCGACGGACAGAACCACCGGCAAGGAAAAGGAATCCGTCTCCATCAATTTCTGGAATTTCCACTGGTGACGCATCCAACCGCTCAGTCGCCAGTCGGAGCCGTTTAAGTTCATTGCGATCATAATCAAAATCTCCTTGTCTGTGTGATTTCAGACATTATAGCATAAATACAGTAAAAAAGCAAGACTATTTTTCGACTTTGGCTGCAAGTTTGCTGTTTTAACTATTGACGAAAAGAGAAAAATTTGATATAATTGTGTCATCCCAAAATCCTAATGAAAAAGGAGCTAAATTATGTCTAAGAGTGTAGCTGAAATTCTCTCGCTGATCCGTGACAACGACATCAAAATGGTCGATTTCAAGATGGTTGATATCAACGGTCAGTACAGACACGTTACCATCCCCGCTGAAAACTTCTCTGAGGAAACAATGAAAAGCGGCATCGGCTTTGATGCCTCCAACTACGGTTATGCCGTCGTGGAAAAAAGCGACATGGTTTTCATTCCAGACCTTGACACCGCCGTCATTGATCCCTTCTGCTCGATTCCCACGCTTTCCATGACGGGAAATGCCATGATCATCGACACCCCCGAAAACCGTCCGCTGCCGCAATATCCGAGAAATATCATTCGCGCGGCGGTCAAGCACATGCAGGATCTTGGCGTTGCCGATGAGATGCATATTTTGCCTGAGTTTGAATTTTATCTCTTTGACCAGGTTGGCTGGGAGGTCAGCGGCCGTCGTGTCAGCGCAGAGGTTGATGCCAAGCAGTCCTACTGGAACAGCGACAAGGAAGGCCTTGGCGTTGTCGTTCCCAAGCAGAAAAACTATCACATTGCCAAACCCTTTGATATTTCCTACGAGTGCCGCAGTGAGATGTGCATGCTGATGAAGGACATGGGGATTGAGATCAACTATCACCATCCCGAGGTAGCTGCATCCGGTCAGTTTGAGATTGAACCGCAGCTTGGCGAGGTGGTGCACATGGCCGACGCCACCATGCAGATCAAGTATATCATTCATAATACTGCGCTCAAATACGGTAAGACCGCAACCTTTATGCCCAAGCCCATCTATGGCGAGGCGGGCAGCGGTATGCACGTTCATATGCTGCTGTTCAAGGACGGTCAGCCTGTTTTCTCGGATGATAACGGTTACGCGCATCTGTCTGAGACTGCGCACTACTTCATGGGCGGCCTCCTGAAGCATATCGCTTCCCTGTGCGCTCTGACTAACCCCTCGACCAACTCCTTCAAGCGCCTGGTTCCCGGCTTTGAGGCA
>JAFTSR010000116.1 GCA_017467225.1 Clostridia bacterium
AAATTTCTATATAACGAAACCGGCCCATTGCGATGCAATGGGCCGGCGATTTTTGTGTGGTTGTGTGCTGCAGAAGGAGATTACTTTTGGTAGATCTCCAGGTCCGCGCCGGTGATATCTGCGCCGACTTCCTCGAAGGAGGGATCGATGCGCAGGCCGCTATTCAGGATATTACCTGCGATATGCAGCGAGATGGCAAAGTCGCCTGCCTTGAAGTCGGTGGTACGGGTATCATTGATCAAACCGATGACGGTTGCCGAGCCGGCATTGAGGTTCATCAGCGGTGCGCCTGCTGCGGTGATCAGACTGCCCGTGATATTGATATGGCCGTCGCCGTTGAGGTTAAAGGCATTTCTGGAGGTGCCCCAGCCGGCGGTGTTGATCATATTGAGCGTACCGGAGAAGTCCTCGGCAGTATAGACGTAGTTGAAATGCTTTGCCGTGCCTGCCGTGAACAGATTGACAAGCTCGGTATTGACCAGCGTGACAGAGCAGTCGCCGGAGAAGTACGCGGAGATATCGCCGCTATCGACGCCGTGGCTGAGAACGTATGCATCCTCGGCACCGTCAAGGACGACAAGGCCCTGATATGCGCCGTAGGTGAAGTTGTGATACAGGATCTGGTTCTTACTCTCACCGATGACGTAAGGTGTACCGTGCGTCATCAGCTCGACGTACGGACCCGTCCACCAGTTGGCATCCGAGTGGACGCAGAAGCAGTTGGGCGTCAGGTGGCAGTCGCGGACGATACCGTTTTCGCTACCGGCACCGATGACGATACCCTGGTTGAGGAAGCAACCGTGGAGATACTCGATGTAGTGGTTATCGCAGCGGTAGGAAGCGAAGTCCACGCCGTTCCAGGAGGTGGGCAGCGTGACGTCCATCAGATAGACGTTAGCGCCGCGACCGCGGACAGTGAAGGAGTATTCCTGCAGGTCGTTGGTGTTCTGCTTGTTATAGACGACGGAGATACCGACCAGTCCCGCGCCCTCGTACAGATCGAACAGCGCCTCGCCGTTGGGATCATTATGACCGAAGGCGGTGTTGATTTGGGTAGGACCTGCGAAGCTATGCGACCAGATGGCAGCACCGCGGATCTCGATACCTGCCCAGACGTCGATGTGATCGCTCAGCGTGTAGGTGCCGGCAGGCAGGTAGACCATACCGCCGGTTTCCTTGAGGTCATCGATTGCCTTTTGCAGGGTAGCGGTGATGTCGCCGCCGTTCTTGGGTGCGTTGTAGGGTGCCTCGGTGAGATTGATGAACTTATCGGACTTGGGCTTGATGACAACGGTCTTGCCGTAATCAACATCGGGCAAGGGAAGTGCCTGATCGTCCGTGACGACGTCGTAGCTGCGTCCATCGCCACCGGTGAGCGTTGTGTTGATGAAGGAAGCCTTGGCGCCGGTCATGTTGGCGTAGGCTGTGCCCTTGGAGGTGACGGTACAACCGGTCAGAGAAATTTTTGATTTGCCGTAGTTGAGGATGGCGTTTGCGCCCTCGCTTTCAATGGTCGCGTCGACAAAGACCATATCACCGCTGCAGTTGGGACCGAAGTACAGCGCCGTGGCACCGTCGTTACCGACAGCGCGCAAATGGCACTTGGACGCGATGGTCCAGGACAGCTCCTCGGCGTAGTAGGGGTAGTAGCAATCCAGAAGGTGGATATTGTACATATGTCCATTGGGGGTACCGGTGGAGGAGCGGCTGGTGTAGATGCCCTTATGGTAGCCGTCGACAAAGATATCGGCGATATAGGTCCAGTCGATGCGCTGCAGCCAGATTGCGGTGGAATTGCGAAGCATCCAGGTGCGCAGCAGCGCCTCGTTCGGTGTGCCGGGCAAACCGCTGTCCAGCCAGTAGTCGGGAGAGAAGTGGAAATTCTCCAGCTTACCGATATCGTAGCTGGGGTCATTGTGATAACCGATGGACAGGCAGGTGCCGTAAATATCACGGGTGTACTGCAGCGAGTTGGAGGCCTGACCGCCGCCCAGCGTACCGTAGTTGACACCGACATAGGCGTTGACGAAGGTGACGTTACGAACGGTGGTACCCTCACTACCGCGCTGTGTCAGCGTAGAGGGGTAGGGGATGAAGTTACCGTTGACGATGGTCTGCTCGGGGTACCAGAACGCGATGCTTTGCACCGAGCTTTGGTGATTTAGCACGACGGCTGCCTGATCGGGATTGGTCTCGCCCTTGCCGTGATAAATAGCAAGCACGGTACCGTTGGCGGTTCCAGGCTCCAGCTCACCGACCAGAGCAACGCTGGTGGGAAGAACCAGGGGCTTGGTCAGGCAGTAGATTCCTGCGGGGACAAAGACAGTACCGCCGCCCTTCTTGCCGACGGCGTCGATGGCAGACTGGAAGGCCTCGGTGTCGTTGGCGTAACCGTCACCGATGGCACCGTAGCTGCGGACGTTCTCCTCGGCGACGATGTAGAAGGACTGCTCGTAGTCGGTTTTGATCAGACCGGTCTGGATGGCAGAGTTGGCATCCGACGAGCCCTCGGTTGCGTAGATGGCGTGGATACGGATCAACTCAGGACCTTCGCAGGTGATGAAGAAGTCGTGGCCGTCCTTGGAGCCGTCAAAGGCGGGATTGACCAGGTCGACGTGGTATTCCGTCCAGGCGTTGCGCGTTCTGTTGGCGGCAGAGGTTGCCGTCTGTGCGTTGCCATCAGCGTCCATATACTCGACGGTAAAGACGGTGTCCATGTTGACGTAGGTGATAAAGTTGAGGCGCAGCGTTTTGTCCTTGAACTGCTCTGCGGTAGCGTCATCCAGGGACAAGCGGAACTTGTTGGTGTCCTGCTTGCGGAAGTGGACGAACAGCCAGCACTCCTTCTCGGCGATGGTCATTTTCTGAATTTCATCGGGGGAGAGCGCCTGCATGGTAATGCCGTTCTCTACAGGCGTTTCGGTCATCAGAATGTGAGGCAGCGCGGAATAGTCCGTTACGGCTTTGGTGCCGGAGTAGGTGACCTTATAGGCCTCCTTGGTGTTGAAATCGGGATTGACCTTGAGCAGAGCCTCAACATCAACGCTGTCTGCGCTGATCTCGGGGTGTCCCGTTTGATCGGGCAGGGAAGCCTTAATGTCATCGGGGGTCTGCGGCGTATCGGGCTGCTCACCGGGCAGGTCGGTGGGATCGTCACCCTCCTGTTCACCGGGAACCTCGCCGCCTGCGGAAACCAGACCGATGATACCACCGATCAGGGCGAGAGCCGTGACGGCGGAGAGAATGATAATGACGGTGCGGTTAGCCTTCTTCATGGCTACCAGCGCCAGCAGCGTCAGAAGCACCACGCCGGCAATGACCAGGAGTACGATGCCTAAAAGAGGCGCAGGAGTTTGCGCTGCGTCAGAGTCGTCGGGCTGTACCTCGCCCTCGGGCTGCTTTTCTTCGTCGGGCGTGCCGACGGGATTGTCCTCAGAGGTGGGAATAAGGGGCACAGCGGTATCCTTGGTGGCACTGCCGATGATATAGTCCTCAGGAACCTCAAATCCGCCGACGTCGTCGGGATCGCGGTAGGTGAACTGAATGTTGTCGATCTTGATGGTGTAAGGTTCGTCGTTGTTGTGGCTGAGCGCGTAGAAGCGCATATAGTTGACGCGAGAGAAGTCACAGCCGCCACCGATGAGCAGGGCAATGTGGTTCCAGCCATCCTCAACCTCAAGATCGGTTAAATTCCAAGCGGTTTCTTCCTTATCGCAGGTGCCGCCGGAGGTGATCTCCAGCGAGTTGCCGCCCGAGATGGAATAGAACATGTCTGCGCTTGAAACGTAGAAATCAAATTCCAGGTAGTTGGCACCGGTTGCGTTGACCGGTGTGCTCCAAGTGCGGAAGACGACAAAAGAGCCGCCCTTGCCGACCGTCCAGGTCGTGGAAGCCTTACCCTGGGTATATTCCTTAAAATCTTTTCCGCCGGCGCCGTGCCACGTCGAGGTGTCACAGTCGTCCAGCATGATCGGCTCGTCCAGCTCGGCATAGGCGGGAACGACCAGCGTTACCAGCATACTGAGAAGGAGAAGCGTGCATAGCAGCAGCTTTTTCATGGTATGTATCCTCACTTTCTTCGGTCATCTGTCCACATGCGGCGACAGATGATATACAGGTATATTGTACCATACTATCAATACAAAGTCAATCCGAATTCGTGACTTTTTTGTAAATATGCAAGAAAAGCAGGTTGCTCGCTACCTGGCAAACAACCTGTCTTTTTTGTGTGATTTATGCTTTTTTTCTCTTGCGCAAAAGGTATTCGTCCAGCTTTTCCTTGACGTTGTCGGGAATTTCGCGGCTGACGGGACAGTAGGCGGCGCAGGCCATGCGGTCGGCGAAAGCGGTGATAAAGGCCATGTCGCGCTGCATCTGCTCGGTGCTCATGACGGCGGCGGTGTCGTAGCGATTATGGATGGGAGCGATATCGCGACCGGCGATGCGCGCAAACGAAATGGCGGGCACGCCCTTATCGGCAAAGGGGGTGGAGTCGCTGGAGTAAACGTCCTGGTAGGGCTTGATCGAAAAGCCGCGCTCCATGCCGAGATAGGAAACGTAATTGACCAGTGCGTTCTCGGCGGTGACGCAGGCGATGAAGTGACCCATGGTCGAGCCGATCATGTCCAGGTTGATGTTGAGGACGACGTTTTTGAGCTCATCCTCATGTGCCTGGCAGTATGCCTTAGAGCCGAGCAAGCCGCGCTCCTCGCTGCCGCAGAAGACAAAGCGCAGGCTGTAGCGGTGCGGATGAGTGGAAAAATACTCTGCCATATGCAAAAGTCCGATGCAGCCGGACATATTATCATAGGCACCTTGGGACAGGGAGGGGGTGTCGTAGTGGGCGGTGAAGACGATCTGCTCCTCGACGCGACCGGGCAGATCGACGATGACGTTGTGCGACTTTCCCTTGTATTCGTCCTGCTCCAGCGTGATCTTAGCCATCTGTGCGCCGCGCTCGATCAGTGAGACGGCGTCCTTGACGTTGATATTGACACCCGGAATCTTCTCGCCGCAGGACACGAAGGAGCGCAGCTCGCGGCGGTCGATATCGCGGTCGGCGTAGTTGACGTTTCCGTCGTAGGAGATAAAGCCGACGGCGCCGTTGGCGAGCAGATCGCGGTATTTCCAATAGCCCAGATATCCGTCGAACAGCACGATGTTGCCGCGGCAGCATTCCAAGGAATAGCGGTCATCGTGAGTCAGATAGTATAGAGGTGCCTCGACCTCGCCCGAGCCTGCGCACAGGTAGCCACGGCAGGGAATATCCACGCCGTCCACGGTCAACGTAGCCTCTTGCATATCGGCCATATCGACCTCGAAGGCCTCAAGGCGGGAGTCAAGTCCCAGCTCGGAACAGATTTTTTGAATATATTGTGCAGTTTGCAGCTCCTTTTCGCTTCCGCCCATGCGAACGTAGGCGGTTTCGGCAAAAATGTGTTCGATCAATTCGGATTTCATGTGTGTGTCCTTTCTTTTGAGGGATTTTTACCATTATAACATGATTTCCCGGCAAAGTCAAGAGGACGCGATCACAATTCCTTTTGCAAAACGTAGAGCTTACCGCGGTCGGCGGTCAGGTCGGCGTAAAGTGTAAAGCCTATGTCACGGTAGATACCAAGCATATCTTCGAAGGCTCCGATGCCGTCGTAAAAGCTGGCTTCCCAAAGATAGGCCTGCGCGTGCGTGAAGCCCCGAAACTTTGCCGTTTTCATGGCGTGGGTCAGCAGCTTCTGCTCCAGGCCGCAGTGCTCGAAATTCTTGGGAATAAAAAGATCCATGATGGCAATCACACGGCTGCCCTCGGGGTCGGGGAACGCTTTCCAGCTGTCGGGAAGTCCCTTGTATTTCTCTTTAGCGCCCCAGTTGCAGTAGCCAAACAGCAGACTTTCGTCGCGCGTGGGATCGGAATGGAGGGGAAAGACGACGGAGCCCGTCATAATGCCGTGGGAGATCAGTCGTTCGATGTGGGCGCGGTTGATCTCGGTGCGGCAGGCCTCTGCGTTGCCGGGATAGCGCGGGTCGTTGGTAGCAAGCCGCTTGAAAAGTTCGGTACGCTCCTCCTCGGTCATATCCCATCCGTCGGAGTATTTGAAATAATTTCCAAGGCACACGTGATCGTCGCAAAAGCGGAAATATTGCTTCCAATCGCTTTTGAGAAGGCATTGGCAGGCAAGCTCTTTTTCCACAAGCAGTTGTTTGGTGGCAGCAGGTGGCGCAAGGCTTGGCGTGTTGAGAACGGTGCACAGCAGATGATGGATAGCAGTTGGATGCACCGATTCGTACTCGACGGAAAGGTGGTCACGCAAGGGATGGCTATAGCCTTCCCCACGGCTCAGGCGGTCATCACAGGCGACGGCACTCTGGTAAGCCAGGCGCAATTTTTGCTCGTAGGCTTCCATATCTCCGGCATCTGCGGCAAAGCCTGCCTCGGTCAGATACAGAGTGCTCACGGCGGGGGTGCACAACGGTTCTCCCACCATGGCGTCAAGCAGGCTGTGGGCTGCCGTGATGGCTTGTGGCGTGCCATATTCTAAAAGCGTCTGATACAGCTGGAAGGTTCGTTTATGCAGGCGCTGCTGCAGCAGCTGCACTCGCTCCTCTCCCTCCAGTACGTCTGAAATCAGGATGTGATCGGCAACATCCCGATCCTTGAGCTTTCTCACGTACTCTTTGGCAAGGTCGCGCTGGCCACGGTTTGCATAACACTGCGCCAAAAAGGTGATATAGGACTGCTCCTCCGGGTATTTCTCATGCAACTGCCAAAAATGGATAGCAGCGCGGTCAAGGTACATCCGGGCTTTTGTCTGGGTAGCGATAAAATATTCGCTGCAGGCGCGGCGGTAGAGAAAGGTTTCGTCGTTTGGAAATTCGCGCAGGGCATCTTCGCAGACCAGCAGCGTGATTTGCTCATTTAACCCGAAGGTGCGATGAAAGCGGCGCTCGAACTCCTGCCGACGGTCACCGCCAAGCAGCTGATCAACGCCCAGCTCCAAGGCTTGGGCTAAGGGCAGAAGCAGATTGATGTCGGGCGTGGTCTGCCCTGTTTCCCAGCGGGAGATGGCTTGCGGTGTGACGTACAAGGCGGCGGCCAGGGCGTCCTGTGTCAGGCCTTTTTGGGTTCGGTGCTCGCGGATGATCTCGCCGATCGACTTTTTGGCGATGTCCTTGGCTTGCTGCTCCTTTTCGAAATCGGTATGATACGTGTTGTATTCTTTCATATTGCTCTCCTTTTTCATATTGCTCTCCTTGGTTGGGTGCGTTGAACTGTTTTGGCGCGGGTGCTTGCGATGGTGTGGGGGATCACAATTCCTTTTGCATCAGATAGACTTTGCGATGCTCATCCGACCAATCAGCATGCACGGTAAAGCCCAGGGAGGTATAGAGCGCGAGCAGATGCTCAAAGGTATCGTTGCCCTCTTTATCCCAATAAAGGCGCTCCCAAAGGCAGGTCTGCACATGAGTGAAGCCCTGCGCCTTGGCTTCGGTCATGGCATGGTTGACCAGCTTTTCCTCCAGGCCGCAGTCACGGAAGGTAGGCGCAGACAAAAGCTCCATGATGGCAAAGACGCGGTTGCCCTCGGGCTCGGTCAGCGTCTTCCATTCGTCGGGCATGCCCTTGTATTTTTCCTTGGCGCCACAGTTGCAGTAGCCAAGAAATGACGCAGGACCGCGCTTGTAACAGGCCACGTAGCCGCTCATGATGCCCTCACGAATCAAGCGTACAAGCTGCTCCCGGAGCAGCGCTACGCGGTACGCCGCAGTATGACCGGGATAACGGTGATGGCACTCTGCGGCAAATTTTTGATCAAGCGCGTCAACCTCCTCTTGTGACATATCCCAACTTTCGGAAAAATTGATGGCATGCAAGCCTTGATTGATGTGAAAGTCACAGAAGTTATAATACTGTGAGCAATCCATCGGGGTCGGGTTCAGCGGACGGCAACCGATGTGCTGCTCAATTACGAGGCGCTTGGCCCGGCAGGGCGGCATGAGCTTGCGTGCATACAGCACATTTTCGACCAGAGCTGCCATATCAGGGAGGCTATAGTCATCATAATCGTTGGTGATGTGGTCAAAAAGCGGGGAGGTATAATGATCCATGCTTGCAATATCCCGGTCATAGGCCTTTGCTGCCTCGTATGCCTCCATCATGTGTTTCTCGTATCCTGCCATATCGCCCTCATTCAGACAAAATTCCGCTTGAGCGAAATACAGCATTCCGAGATAATTGCGGTGCAGATACTTTTCCTTGCCCATGGTAATGTCAAGAAGGGCGTGCGCTGTGGCGATAGAGTCGGGCGTGTTGTAGGTCAGCAGTTCGTTGTACAGCTCTGTGATCCGTTTGGAGATTCGCTGTTGCTGGAGATTGATCTTCTCCTCTCCCTCAAGCACGGCGTTGGCAAGCAAGCGATCAGCCTGCTCCGGATTGGTGCATTTGCCAAGGATGCTGCGTGCCTGTTCCCGCTCGCCAAGCTGCACGTAGATCTGCGCCAGGAAACCGATATAGTTATTATTATCGGGATACGCCTGATGCAGCTTCCACATATGTCCGGCGGCCAAATTGAGATAGTTTCTGCGCTCGGTTTGCGGCATGTCCTTATTTTTGCCGATCAAGAATTCGGCACAGGCGCGGCGGTAAAGAAATGATTCATCCTGTGGAAACTCCTTGAGTGCATCCTCGCAGACCAGCAGCGTTGCAGCCTCACCGTACATGGCTGCTTCTCCCAAGCGCTGCTCGAACTCCTGCCGACGGTTGCCGCCAAGCAGCTGATCGACGCTCATATCCAGCAGCTGCGCCAGCGGGATGAGCAGATTGATGTCGGGCGCGGTCTGCCCCGTTTCCCAGCGGGAGATGGCTTGCGGTGTGACATACAAGGCGGCGGCAAGGGCGTCCTGTGTCAGGCCTTTTTGGGTTCGGTGCTCTCGGATGATCTCACCGACCGACTTTTTGGCGATGTCCCTGGCTTGTTGCTCCTTTTCGAAATCGGTATGATATGCGTTTTGTTCTTTCATATTACTCTCCTTGGTTGGGTACGTTTGGCTGTTTTGGCGCGGGTGCTTGCGATGGTGAGGGGGATCACAATTCCTTTTGCATCAGATAGACTCTGCGATGCTCATCCGACCAATCAGCGTGTACGGTAAAGCCCAGGGAGGTATAGAGCGCGAGCAGATGCTCAAAGGTATCGTTGCCCTCTTTATCCCAATAAAGGCGCTCCCAAAGGCAGGTCTGCACGTGAGTGAAGCCCTGCGCCTTGGCTTCGGTCATGGCATGATTGACCAGCTTTTCTTCCAGGCCGCAGTCACGGAAGGACGGCGCGGACAAAAGCTCCATGATGGCAAAGACGCGGTTGCCCTCGGGCTCGGTCAGCGCCTTCCATTCGTCGGGCATGCCCTTGTATTTTTCCTTGGCGCCGCAGTTGCAGTAGCCGAAGATCAGCCCACGACCACACCCCTGCGGTAAAGCAACGTAGCCGCTCATGATGCCGTCCTTGATCAATCGTTCGACCTCTTGGCGGTGAAGCTCCATGACATAGGCACGCGTGTTGCCCGGTATCAGGTCATCGAATTGTTTGATTTCTTGCTCCGACATATCCCAGGTGTGAGAAAAATTGGAAATAGACCCTTGACAGATATGGTCGATGCAAAAGCTGTAATACATCGGCGCATCCTCGGACAGCAGCGGGCAGCAGTGGATATGCTGCTCGACCATGTGCCGCTTGGCCTCGCACGGTGGCGTCAACTTACGATCGGTGAGAATTTCTACGGCCAATGCTTTCGCAAGCGGGTAATCGTCGGGATCATAGTATATGCCGATATGATCAAAGAGCGGAGCGGTAAAGCAGCCGGCATCCGAAATGTCGCGGTCATGTGCTTCGGCTGCCTCGTAAGCCTTTATCATGTGCTTTTCGTACCCCGCCATGTCGTTGGCTTCCAAAGAGAATTTTGCCTGGGCAAGATACAGATGATACAAAAGACCGAAATGCAGGTGCTTTTCCTTGCCCAAGGTGATATCCAAGAGGCTGTGCGCCACCGCGATGGATTCGGGGGTGTTGTAGTTCAGCAATCGATTGTAAAGTCCGATCACCTCTTGCTCGAGTAGTGCTTGCTGCAGCTTGATCTTTTCTTCGCCCTCCAGAACATAGTCGGCAAGCATGCGATTGGCCATGACCATATCCTTGCAACGGCTCAAAAGGGCTTCTGCCTCCTTTCGATCACCCAGCTCCACGTAGATCTGGGTCAGCAGCGAAATATAGCCCTTGTCATCGGGGTCCTCGTAATGCAGACTCCATGCGTGTTCGGCGGCATGGTTCAAATAAGATCGACGTAGATTTTCGTCCGTTTGGGAATGCTTGCCCAAGTAAAATTCGCAGCTGGCGCGGCGGTAGAGAAAGCCTACGTCGTTTGGGAACTCCTTAAGCGCCTCCTCGCAGACCAGCAGCTGCGCCGCACAGCCGTAGCAGGAGACTTGCCCATAGCGATCCTCAAAATACTGCCGACGGTCACCTCCCAGCAGCTGATCGACGCCCAGCCCCAGCAGCTTGGACAGAGGCAGGAGCAGATTGATATCGGGCGTGGTCTGCCCTGTTTCCCAGCGGGAGACGGCTTGCGGTGTGACGTACAAGGCGGCGGCAAGGGCGTCCTGTGTCAGGCCTTTTTTGGTTCGGTGCTCGCGGATGATCTCGCCGATCGACTTTTTGGTAAGTTCTTTGGCAAGCTGCTCTTGTTTGAAATTAGGGGTGCTGTTGATGTTTTCAGTCATGTTCATTCCGCTCATACCGGAGCGTTCGGTGGTTTTTTAGGCGGCGGAGAGTGCCGCTGATTATGCAATCATTATAACACACCTTTCTTGTGACTGTCAAGCACTCATACGGATATATGGGAACAACTGTATGTTGAGTCATGCGGAAAATTCGTAAAAGTGCTGCGAATACGGTTGACAGAGGTGAAAATATATGGTAAAATAAAGCATCACTCTGCATGAAAGGATGTACATGTATGAAAAGGAACGTAAGACGCCTATTGTGGGTGTTGCTTGCGCTGTGCGTGATGCTTTGCGTTACGGCGTGCCAGGACACGCCGGGGGATGACCCTGAGAATGTTCCCGAGCCCGACGAGGGTGGGGAGGAGGAAAATATGAATACCATTGATCTTATTTTGGACGGTGTTCCGCAATACGTGATCGTCCGCTCAGACCTTTGCGACAAGGTGCTGACCAACACGGCGGTCATGCTCAACACAGCGCTGCGCACCATGGGTGGTCTTGATCAGTACGGCTTGACCACATACTACAGCGAGGGGGTGGAGAAGGAAATTCTGATCGGTAAGAACACCCGTCCTGAGTCGGCCGAGGTCGCATCGCGCCTGGGTGAGGACCTTTACCGCGCCGAATGGGTCAACGGCAAGTTTGTTATCGTCGGTCAGGATGATGCGGCGACGGCCAAGGGCGTGCGGTATTTTGTGCGCGAGGTTTTGGGCTATACCGGTGCTACTGTGCAGCCAATGGCGACCATTTCCGTTTCGGACACGCTGGCGTACACCGGTGTGGCGAGCGGCAATACGGCGCCCGACCCGAGAAATCCCGAGGATGTTTTGGTGTATACCTGCGACGTTTTGGATTTTGGTGCTGTGGGTGACGGTGTGACCAACGACACGGCAGCTTTTCAGAGCGCCATTGACGAGGTAGAGAAGTTGGGCGGCGGCACGGTCTACGTTCCTGCCGGCAGCTATATGATCAAGGGCTCGTTGACGGTCAAGCGCTCGGTATATCTTGTGGGCGAGTGGTACAATCCCGAGACGGAGCCCGAGAATATTGCCAAGGGTACGGTGCTTTTGGCGACGGGCAACAAGGGCAAGGCAGACGCTGCGCCCATGATCACCATCGGTGCCAGCGCGGGTGTTGTGGGTCTGACCGTTTACTACCCCGAGCAGGATATCGCCTCTCCCGTGGAGTATCCCGCTGCCTTTTTGATCAAGGACAACGTACAGGGCAAGGGGTGGCAGCATGCCTCCTCCATTCAGAACGTGACCATTGTCAACGGATGGCGCGGCATTGCGGCTGATCAGGGTAACCAGTTGCCCATGATTCGCGACGCTTACATGACGGTTCTGGACTACGGCTTCCGTATCAACAAGTGCTATGACTGCGCGCGCATCACGACCATGCATATCTCTCCTGCCTTCTGGGCGGCTTATGACGGCATTGACGAGTCGACCGTGGCGGCACAGACCAAGAAGAATGCCAAGGGCGTTATTCTGATGCGCACGGACGGACAGATGATGAACGATATCGCGGTTCGCTCCTGCCACACGGGTCTGTCGCTGGAGAGAAATACAGAGGACAGCGGTGAGACCGCAGGCTACACCAATTTGTCCAACGTATCGCTGACCGATTGCAAGATCGGCGTCAATCACGAGTACAACAGCGCGGCGATTTCGATGGCTGAAATTCGTTGCAGCGGCGCGGGTGCGGTTTGCGTACAGACGCTGCAGGACACCGATGACACCAGCGAGCTGCGCATTTACGATTGCGAATTTGAAAATCCCGACGGTCCTGCCGTGACGATCGAATGTGACGCGCCGGCGCTGCTTGCGGTGCAGAACAGCAAGTTCTCCGTGGGTACGGCTCACTTTGCGGTCAGCGCGGACGGCGGCGTGCTTTCTCTGACCAACAACGATTTTACCGGCTGTGCCAAGGCGGTGGAGGTAACCTCGGATGCTTTGGCGGCTATCGTTTCCAACAACAAGTATGACGGCGAGATGGTGAACGGCCTGAGCGAGACGGCGGCCGTGGTACAGACCTCGTCGGTCAGCAAGCTGCCCGCGACCAAGGATTTCTCGCAGAACATCGGCGAGGCGCCCGTCAATGCCGGTACGACCAAAATCTTTGACGTCAAGGAGCACGGAGCCAAGGGCGACGGCAAAGCTGACGACACCGAGGCATTTGTCAAGGCGATCAAGGCGGCCAAGGATGCCGGCGGCGGTATCGTTTACGTACCGGCAGGCTACTATAACGTCAAGGAAGGCTTTACCGTGCCCGGTGGCGTTGAGCTGCGCGGTGTCCATGAGGGTATGCACGTAACGACGGGCGAGGGCTCGGTCATTTACGTGACGGAAAACCGCGGTGACGAGGAGGGCGTGCCCTTTATCAGCATGAAGGCGGGCTCCGGTCTGCGCGGTCTGACCTTCTGGTATCCCGAGCAGAACTGGAAGGAAATTGCGGCATATCCTTGGACCATTATGGTTGATGGGCAGGATTGCGTGCTGCGCAATTTGTGCTTCGGTAACGCTTACCGTGCCATCAATATGGCTGAGGCGGATTGCGGCGGTCACTACGTAGACGGCATTACGGGCTGCGTGCTGCGCGAGGGTATTGCGCTGGACGGCAGCACCAAGGCGGGTGTGCTGATGAACACGCACTTCAACGCGACCTTCTACTACGCTTCCTGGGGCACCAAGCTGTCCGATGCAAGCGGTGCGTTTCTCGGCGGCGGCATGGACGTGGCGCTGTTTGGCAATAACAACGCGCAGCTGACGGCGTACACCTTCGGTGAGACGGTGGACGAAGAGATTCTGTTTATCTTCAATTACCGCGCGCGCTATGGCATGGATTTCACCGGTGGCTTTGACGGCAAGGTCGTCGGTAGCGGTGTGGACGGCTCGCTGTGCGGCATTCGCGTTCGCGGC
>JAFTSR010000117.1 GCA_017467225.1 Clostridia bacterium
ACATTCAAGAGGAGCAGAACGCACCCATCAAGCTGAATTCGCACAACGGTCAGGAATTCGACGAGATCGTCAAGGGCTCGCTCAAGGTGCAGGTCGGCAATCACGTGGACGTGCTGCACGAGGGTGACTCCATTTTCTATAACAGCCTGATCCCCCACGGTATGATCGCGGTCAGCGAGGGCGGCTGTGAGTTCCACGCCGTGGTGCTCAATCCTCAGGACGGCCTTGTCAGCGAGGAGTACCCCGAGGTTCCCTTTGTCGCACCCAAGGCAGTTGCCGTGGAAAGCAGCGCAACTACGGTTGCGGACGATTTCGTAGAATCCTACTACGATGAGAACGGTGTTTTCAACGGCATCAAGTTCAAGAACGAGGACAAGTTCAATTTCGCCTTCGACTGCGTGGATGCCGTTGCCAAAAAGACGCCCGACAAGCTGGCCATGATGTGGGTGGCAAACGACAAGACCGACCGCAGATTTACGTTCGGAGATATGAAAAAGTACTCGGCCAAGACCGCCAATTATTTCGAGTCCCTTGGCATCAAGAGAGGCGACACGGTCATGCTGGTGCTGAAGCGTCATTATCAGTTCTGGTTCTGCATGCTGGCGCTGCACAAGATCGGCGCGATCGCAATTCCCGCCACCAATCAGCTCGTTGAGCATGATTTTTCCTACAGATATAAGGCCGCAGGCGTTAAGGCCATCGTCTGCACCGCAGACGGCGCGGTCTCCGATGAGGCCGAAAAGGCTGCTGCGGAATACCCCGATATGTGCAAGATCCTCGTGGGAGGCAAAAAGCCCGGCTGGCACGACTTCAACGTGGAAATGGAGCGCTTCAGCACGCACTATTTCCGTACCGAAAGCTCTCCCTGCGGTGACGATCCCATGCTGATGCTGTTCACCTCGGGCACGACCGGCTATCCCCGTATCGCAACCCATTCCTACAAGTACGCACTTGGACACTATGCCACCGCCAAGCATTGGCATAACGTAAAGCCGGGAGGTCTGCACTTCACCATTTCGGACACCGGCTGGGGCAAGGCGCTGTGGGGGAAACTGTACGGTCAGTGGCTGTGCGAGGCGGCAACCTTTACATATGACTTTGACAGATTCCGTTCCGAGGATATCCTGCCCATGTTTGCCAAGTACGGCATCACCACCTTCTGCGCACCTCCCACCATGTATCGCTTCTTTATCAAGGAGGATCTGTCCAAATACGATCTGTCCTCCATCCAATACGCAACCACGGCAGGAGAGGCACTCAATCCCGAGGTCTCTATCCAGTTCAAAAAGGCAACGGGACTGACCATCATGGAAGGCTTTGGACAGACCGAAACCACGCTCTCGATCGCAAACTTTGTGGGCTCCACCCCCAAGATCGGCTCCATGGGCAGGCCCAGTCCCCTTTACGACGTCGTGCTGCTTGATCCCGATGGCAATCCCTGTCAGACGGGTGACACGGGCGAGATCTGCATCCGCGTAAGTGACAGCGTTCCCTGCGGTCTTTTCATCGGCTACTATCAGGACGAGGAAAGAACCCGCGACGTATGGCACGACGGCTATTACCACACGGGTGACCAGGCAACCATGGACGAGGATGGCTATCTTTGGTTCGTCGGACGTATCGACGACGTCATCAAATCCTCCGGCTACCGCATCGGCCCGTTCGAGATCGAAAGCGTCATCATGGAGCTGCCCTACGTGCTGGAATGCGGCGTCAGCGCAGAGCCGGATGAGATCAGAGGCCAGGTGGTCAAGGCAAGCATTGTGCTGACAAAGGGTACAGAGCCGACCGACGCACTCAAAAAGGAGATCCAGGAATACGTCAAGTCCCACACCGCTCCCTACAAGTATCCCCGTATCGTTGTCTTCAGGGATGAGCTGCCTAAAACCATCAGCGGTAAAATTATCCGAAATAAGCTCTGATTTCCGTGGGTATTTTTTGCAAGTTTACCAAACGAAACTTGCGAAAATCTCTTGACACAGCCATCTAACTATGATATAATTATAGGTAATTTCTTGAAAGGCGATGACGAAAAATTCGCAAGGAAGCTTCATTTTCAGAGAGTCGGCGGCAGGTGCGAGCCGACAGTGAAATCCTTACGATCTGGTTTCCGAGCCGAGGGAAGAACGCCATGCGGTCAGTAAAGCCCTCCGAGCATAGCCGCGTTAAGGCTTGGGATGCTTTTGCATCCGCAAAGTGGCGCACACGTGCGCAATTTGAGTGGTACCGCGGACATATCACTGCCCGTCTCAAGTCAGCTTGAGACGGGCATACTTTTTCCGCAGCGCCCAACCAAATCATGAAGGAGACATATCAAACATGAGTAATCTTACGGGACTTGAACAAAAGATCATAGAGATGGCGGCACGTATCCGCGAGCTGCGCGAGATCGAGAGTCTGAGCATTGAATTTATGGCCAATGCCACAGGCGTTTCAACCGAGGAATATTTCGATTGCGAGGCGGGCAAGCGCGACCTCAACTTCGCCTTCATCTACCGCTGCGCGCAGGCTCTGCGCGTGGACGTGACCGAGATCATCGAAGGCTCCGCACCAAGGCTGCAGACCTATACCCTGACACGTCGCGGCGCAGGCCAGAAGATCGAGCAGGCACACGGCATGAACTACTATAACATGGCCTACACCTTCAAAAGCAGGATCGCAGAGCCATTGTTTGTGCGCGCCACGTACAGCGAACAGGCCGAAAACGCGCCCATCGCGGTCACCAGCCACCAGGGACAGGAATGTGACATCGTCATCGACGGCCGCCTGAAGGTACAGATCGGTGACCACGTGGAGATCCTGAGTGCAGGCGACACCATCTATTACGACTCGTCCATTCCCCACGGCATGGTTGCCGTAGGCGGTAAGGACTGCACCTTCTATGCCATCGTGCTTGATCCGGATGCGGCTGAGCAGATCAAGGCCGTGGAAACAGGCTCGGCTTCCACCCTGCCCGTTCGCGACGATCAGACGCGCGTTTATCACAACTTCGTCAATACGGTGGAGGATGAAAAGGGCATTCTCAAGTCCATTTCCTTCAAAAATACCGACCGCTTCAACTTTGCATTCGATATCATCGATACCCTGGGGCGCGAAAAGCCGGATAAGCTGGCGATGCTGCACGTCTCGGGCGATATGACCGAGCGCCGCTTTACCTTTGGTGACATCAAGCGCGCATCCTCGCAGTGCGCCAACTACTTCAAATCGCTGGGCATCAAGAGAGGCGACCGCGTCATGCTGATCTGTAAGCGTCACTACCAGTTCTGGTTCTCGATGCTGGCACTGCACAAGATCGGTGCCGTGGCCATTCCCGCCTCCAACCAGCTGCAGGAGCATGACCTTTCCTACCGCTTTGAGGCAGCCGGCATCAGCGCCATCATCTGTACTGCGGACGGTGACGTTGCGCATCAGGTAGAGCTGGCAGAGGCTGTCAGCCCCACGCTGACCAACAAGATTCTGATCGGCGGCAAGAGAGACGGCTGGCGTGACTTTAACAGCGAGTATTCCCTGTTCAGCGGCAAGTGGGAGCGTGACGAAAACTCGCCCGGCGGCGACGATCTGATGCTCATGTTCTTCACCTCCGGCACGACCGGCTACCCCAAGATCGCAGCACACAGCTACAAGTACGCGCTCGGCCATTTCCACACCGCCAAATACTGGCATTGCGTTGATCCCGAGGGACTGCACCTGACCATTTCGGATACCGGCTGGGCCAAGGCCATGTGGGGTAAGATGTACGGTCAGTGGCTGTGCGAGGGCGCGACCTTCGTATACGACTTTGACCGATTTGACGCGTCCGTGATCCTTCCCATGTTTGCAAAATACAATATCACCACCTTCTGCGCTCCCCCCACCATGTACCGCATGATGATCAAGCAGGATCTGTCCAAGTACGATCTGTCCTCGGTCAAGCACGCGGCCATCGCGGGCGAGGCACTCAATCCCGAGGTCTACCACCGCTTCAAGGAGCTGACCGGTCTTTCGCTCATGGAGGGCTTTGGCCAGTCCGAAACCACCTTGGTGATCGGCAACCTTGCGGGCATGACGCCCAAAATTGGCTCTATTGGTAAGCCCGTACCGCTCTACGACGTCAGCATCGTGGATCCC
>JAFTSR010000118.1 GCA_017467225.1 Clostridia bacterium
ACGCCGAACCCTACACCGGAGCAAATCCCCAGCGACACCCCGGAGGATACCGAAATGAATGAAAACATGACTGCAATCATCCAAGACGGCGCGACTACCTTCCGTCTGGTCCGTCCCGACGACAGCCGCCAGGACACCGGCAAATTTCTCATTCAACTCAAGGAAGCCCTGGAGAGCAAGTTCAACATCAAGCTTGAGGTGATCAACGACTACGTGGATCGCAGCGAGCCGATTCCCGACGATGTTCCCGAAATTCTGATCGGGCAGACCAACCGCCAAGCCAGCCGCGACGCACTTGCCAAGTTGACCGGCGAAAATGAATATTACGTCGGCTTTGACGGCACCAAGCTGGTGCTGACAGCCACCAAGCCCGAGAACGTCATCTATGCCGTGGAGGCTTTTATCGCAGAGTATCTTGATCCTCTCACCACCGCCACACTCGCGCTCTCCCCGACGCTTTCGCAAATCGGTAGCTTCACGCCGCCCTTCTCGCAGCAGCTGGAGGACGCGCTGGGCAGAAAGCTGACCTTTGATTACAACAGCGGCGACTGCGCCACCGTGCGCCCCGTCGCAGAAGAAATATTCAAGGGAGAGATTCTTTTCCTTGACTCCTACCAAATGTTCATGTCCCTGCTTGGTCGCGACAGCGTTGTCGCATACGACGCAGAGCTTGCCGTCGTTGCGCTGCAGGGCCTTGCCAACCGCGAGAAGCCGCGCATCTTTATCAACAACCGCGCACAGGACAACGGCAACGCCGATCAATGGGTTGACGGCATTGAAGCCGATCTGTACTGGCTGTACACCCATTCCACAAAAGGTCAGTATCTCAGCGGCGCAACGCTCAAGACCATCCCCTGGTCTGCCGGCAAGGAGCTTGACGCCATTGCCGAGCTGTTCCGCGCCTGTGCCGATGCTTACCGTGGCGTGGTGCTTTGGGACAGCGACGTTCCTGCGACCATGCTGGCTGCCTGCACCGTTGCAGGTGTTGAAAATCTCATCCCCGTACGCTACGATGACAGCGAGGGCAGCATATACACGCTATTGACCAAGACGCTGGGTCTTGATGTCAAAATCAGCCTTGTGGACAAATTTTCCGACACGGCAGGCGGCACCATCTACGGCACCGATCTGCCCAGCACCGGATCGGCCAAGAACGACACCTATCTCTGGGCCAAGGTCAACTATCTGGACACCGGCAGAACGTCTGCTGAATATTTCTGCCTCAACCGTGACGGAAGCTCCTACAGTACCGACAAGCTGGCCTACCAGGCGCCGCACAACACCACTCTGCCGGGATTTGATTATCTCATTTCCAAGGCCGCATTCTTCTGCGATCTGTCCGGCACTAATCGCGGCAAGCCGCAAAACGAGCCGAACGGCGACGCCGCGCGTGACTACGACACGCTCAATCAAATCCTGCAGTCGCAGTATGAGCGCGCCGACGGCGGCTTCTACCAGGTCTGCGGCTGGCCGGCCACGTCGGACGGCGAGAGCGACGGCACCACGACCGAGTGGCTGACCGTCGAGCTGCTTTCCTCCTATCACGGCATTGTGGAGATGATGGGCAACGGATTTTCGTCCAGCTCCAACTCCTCCCTGCTCTCTCACGTCCCGCAGATCGAATACGCGCAAAGCGGCGACCAGCAGGACTACGACATTGACGAAGACACAACGCTTGTCATGTTCTACATGGGCGACTACGACAGCGTGGCCTGGCTGCACAACGTCATTCCCGTCGTATGGGAAAGCGAGGGCAGAGGCAAGCTGCCGCTGTGCTGGGGCATCTCCGGCATTGAGGGCACGCGCGCATCCTACATTTATAATTACATGTATCAAACCGCAACGGAAAACGACTACTTCGTCGCCACCAACAACGGCGCCGGATATCTCAATCCGCAGTTCCTTCTGCCCGAGCTCAAGGACAAAAACTACGCTGCCAAGACCATTCCCGACGGACTGGATGCCTGGGTAGACTATTGCAGCGATCTTTTCATTCAATACGATCTTTCCATGATTCCCTTCTTCAATCCCAACTGGCTGCAAAGCCCGGCCAAGGGCACGACGCTCTACCGTGTGCAGGAGGCGTCCACTGCCTTTGCCACCGACGGTCTTGGTTGGTACAACTGGGGACAGAACGGTATCGTTGATATCGGCGGCGTTCCTATGCTGACCACGCTGGACGGCGCCAACAACCTGGCCACCGCTGACGGTGTCTACCAGAATCTTTTGGGCTATCTGACCGACGCGGCGCGCCTGAAGCGAGATCAGAACATGCTGCTGATCCGCGAGATTATCGTTGATCCTGCTGCCATTCTCAAGGCAGTCGAGCGCGTGAGGGCTGAGCACCCCGAGATCAAATTCGAGGTGGTTGATCCCTACACCTTCTACGAGGTGGCCGCCGAGCGCATGTCGTAAGCACCCATTTCTTGTTACAACAATTTACACCAATATTACATCGGAGATTCACACATGACCATTATCGAAATTATCGCAAACGAACTCAAGCTGACCACCGAGCAGGTCGAAAAAACCGTTGCACTGATCGACGAGGGCAACACCATTCCCTTCATCGCCCGTTACCGTAAGGAGGTCACGGGAAGCCTGGACGACACCGTACTCCGCACGCTGGAGGAGCGCCTCAACTATCTGCGCAACATTGAAAAGCGCCGTCAGGAGGTCAAGGATCTGATCGAGGCACAGGGCAAGCTGACCGACGAGCTGATTGCCGCCATCGACGCTGCCGCCACCATCACCGAGGTGGATGACATCTACCGTCCTTACCGTCCGCACCGCAAGACGCGTGCCTCTGTTGCACGCGAGAAGGGTCTGGAGCCGCTGGCCGCGCTGATCATGGCACAAGAGGACAGCTACGAGCCCTCCATCGAGGAGCAGGCCGCCGCCTACATCAACGAGGAGCTGGGCGTGTCTACGGCAGAGGAAGCGCTTGCCGGCGCACGCGACATCATTGCCGAGGACGTGTCCGATAACGCCGAGTACCGCAAGGCGCTGCGTCGCCAGACCTTCGAGCACGGCTTCCTGGTTTCCAAGGCCGCCCGTGAGGAGGACTCGGTTTACAGTCAATACTACGACTACAACGAGCCGCTCAAGCGTGTGCTGCCGCACCGCGTGCTGGCCATCAACCGCGGTGAGAAGGAGGAATTTCTCAAGGTCAGCATCACCATTGCCGGTGAGATCGTCTTGAATTATCTCTACAACTGCGTGCTGACCAATCCCAAAAGTCCGGCAGTGTCTCACATCACCGCCGCCGTAGTTGACAGCTACGACCGTCTGATCGCACCCTCCATCGAGCGCGAGATCCGCAGCGACATGTTCGATCAGGCCTGCGAGGGTGCCATCAAGGTATTTGCCGACAACCTGTCGCATCTTTTGCTGCAGTCGCCCTTGAAGGGCAAAACGGTGCTGGGCTTCGACCCCGGTTACGTCAACGGCTGCAAGCTGGCTGTCGTTGACAAGACGGGCAAGGTCGTCGATACGGGTGTCGTTTACCCGACCAAGCCCAAATGCCGCACCGAGGAGGCTAAGCGCATCCTGCGCCGCATGATCACCGCGCACAAGGTCGACGTCATCGCCATCGGCAACGGTACGGCGTCCAAGGAAAGCGAGCTATTCATTGCCGAGCTGCTTTCCGAGATGGACTGCGGCTGCAAATACATCGTCATCAGCGAGGCCGGCGCGTCGATCTACTCCGCCTCCAAGCTGGCCGCCGAGGAGTTCCCCGATTTTGACGTCATGCAGCGCAGCGCGGTATCCATCGCGCGCCGTCTGCAGGACCCGCTGGCTGAGTTGGTCAAGATTGATCCCAAGGGCATCGGTGTCGGTCAGTACCAGCACGACATGAAGCAGGCGCGTCTGGACGAGGCGCTGACTGGCGTTGTCGAGGACTGCGTCAACGCCGTCGGTATTGACCTCAACACCGCCTCCTACTCCCTCCTCTCTTACGT
>JAFTSR010000119.1 GCA_017467225.1 Clostridia bacterium
GTCGCCGACCAAAAGCACCGCCGCCACCTGCAGCCGCGCCGCCGTCTCGACGATATTGCCAAAGGTCAGAAGCAGCTCCTCGCGTCGCTCCTTGGCACGTCTTTGGTCAAGATTGGCGGTCATACGCGCACCCAAGTGCAGATCGGCACAATGCAGAATACGCACCGCACTCATGCCTTTGCCTCCTCGCGAAGGCGGGCGATCTCCTCGCCAAGCGCGTCAGAAAGCGCGACAAACTGCGCGATGTCCAGTCGCTCGCCGCGGATATCGGGACGGTGTCCCAGCCGCTCGACGACGGCGGTCAGCGTTTCCTTGGGCAACTCGCTAAAGCCGGTGCAAAGCGAGTTGGGCAGCGTTTTTCTTCTCTGCTCGAACGCCGCGCGGATGGTGCGGAACAGCATGGCCTCGTCACGCGGAACGTACGGCTTTTGCTTGTGCAGCTTGATGCGCACGACGGCAGAGTCCACCTTGGGCGCAGGAACGAAGCGATCAGCGCGGACAGTAAACAGCTCCTCAGCCTCGCCGTAGTAGGCCAGCACCGCCGTGATGGCACCGTAATCCTTGCTGCCTGCCTTGGCGCACAGGCGATCGGCAACCTCCTTTTGCACCATGACGGTAATATTTTCAAACGTACAGCCCGATTCCAGAAGCTTCATCAAAATGGGCGTGGTTATGTAGTAAGGCAAATTGGCGCAGACCGACACCGCTCCCTCGGCGAAAGCATCGGCAAGCAGCGCGTCCAGGTCCGCCTTCATGACGTCCTCGTTGACCACCGTGAAGTTGGGATAGGAGCCCATGGTGAATTTCAGCACGGGGATCAAGCCCGTGTCGATCTCCAGCGCCACGACGCGGCGGTATCTCTTGGCAAGCTCGCAGGACAGCGTGCCGATACCGGGACCGATCTCCAAGATGGTGCTCTCACGCGCACCGTAGTCACAGCACATATCGGCAATATCCTCAACCACCATGCGGTCGGTCAAAAAGTTCTGTCCGAACTCCTTTTTGAAGTTCAGATGGAACACGTTCATAATTTGCTTGATTTCCCGAATATCACAAAGATCCATAGTATGCCTCCTCGCAGGGCGCTGCCGGCCTCCGGCGGCCAAAACCCTTTTGAAAAAGGGTTTTGGATTCCCAAAACTTTTATCAAAAATATACATATAGTATAACATAAAAACAAGCCAAAATCAAGGCATATAAGAATGAAAAAAAGATTTTCAAAAAAATTTCAAAAAAGGCTTGCAATTTGACAAAGAATGTGGTATAATAATCGTCGGTCGCTGGTGTGGCTCAGTTGGTAGAGCAGTTGATTCGTAATCAACAGGTCGCCGGTTCGAGTCCGGCCACCAGCTCCATCATCCCGAATGCGTATGCGTTCGGGTTTTTTCTTTTTCTCTTGAAAAGCGACTTGTTTTATGTTATAATAAAAAAGCATATCATTCACGGAGGAACTCAAATGGTCGATTTCAAAAACGGAAAAATCATCTGCGACAACGGCTTGGTTATCGACAAGCATCTGCACCTTGCCGATCTTTTTGCGGCGACGTGGGAGGAAGGACAGTTTTTTAGTCGCCCGTCCTATTACTCAGGGCTGGCCCACATTGAACTGCACAACGTAACGTCAGCGGATGGAATCGAGGTGCTGAGCTTTGAAATTCCAAAGAACGGCAAGATTACCGGATACTCTATCTATCCAACCGATTGTTTTCCCGCCACCTTTCCCGAGTACGACGAGCGGATAATCATTCAGAAAAAGATGGAGGAATGGTTGCTGCAGCATCAAAAAGCGCCGAATCCACCAAATACCCCTGGGGCAGCGTCCGCATCGTCGATGACCAAATCAGCGGAATGCTGCATGTCGCCATTGCCTTCTCGTCGATGCGAACCAGGTATGTCCGTGCCAAGCATAAGCTTCGCGTTCTTTTCCCTCGCTTCTTCCGCTCTAAAAAGAAAAGAAGACCATAAAAAAGGCCTGCACATCTATGCAATCCCATAACCCATCCCCTTTCCCAAAGTTTTTGAAAAGGGGGTGCGGGGGAGAAAC
>JAFTSR010000120.1 GCA_017467225.1 Clostridia bacterium
GAAGGACTTGACCATGGAGGGCGCCGAGACCATGCAGGTGCCGCGCTCCTGGCAGACGGTGCTTGGCCGTGGCTACGACACGCCCAACTACGTCAACGTCATGTACCCGTTCCCCGTCGATCCTCCCTACGTTCCGCGCAAGAACCCTTGCGCGCTGTACGAGCGCAAGGTTACTGTCACGGCAGAGATGCTGCAAAAGGATATCCGACTGCACTTTGAGGGCGTGGATTCCTGCTTCTATCTGTACGTCAACGACCGTTTTGTCGGCTACAGCCAGGTCAGCCACATGACGAGTGAGTTTGCCGTGAGCGAATATCTGAGCGTCGGTGTCAACAGTATCAAGGTGCTGGTGCTCAAGTGGTGCGACGGCTCGTATCTGGAGGACCAGGACAAGTTCCGCAACTCCGGTATCTTCCGCGAGGTCTACCTCCTGCTGCGAGATAAAACGCACATTGAGGATATTTATCTGCATCCCGTCGTCGCCGACAATCTGACCGATGCGACGCTGACGGCCGAGCTTGCGCTGACGGGTGAGGCGGCGGTCGATTACACGCTGACAGCTCCTTGTGGCTGCGCCGTAGCAAGCGGTACGACCGAGGACGGTAAGATTACCGTCGAGGTTGCGGACGTTACGCTGTGGAGCGACGAGGCGCCTGCGCTGTACACGCTGACCTTGCACTGCGGCGAGGAGTATATTGCGCTGTCGGTCGGCTTTAAGTCGCTGCTTGTCAAGGATGCCGTCGTCTATACCAACGGTAAGAAGGTCAAGCTCAAGGGTGTCAACCGCCACGACAGCCACCCCATCCTGGGTGCTGCAACGCCGCTGGATCACATGATCGAGGATCTGATGATCATGAAGCGCCATAATGTCAACGCCATCCGCACCAGCCACTATCCGAACGATCCTCGCTTCACCGGCCTTTGCGATATCTACGGCTTCTACGTCATCGACGAGGCTGACATCGAAACGCACGGCCTTGCGATTGTTGGCGACTGGAGTCGCCTGACCGAGAGCCCCGATTGGAAGGAAGCCTTCCTGGATCGCGCCGAGCGCATGATGGAGCGCGATAAGAACCGCGTCTGCGTCGTCATGTGGTCGGTGGGCAACGAGAGCGGCGTGGGTGCCAACCACCGCGCCATGGCCGACTATTTCCATGCGCGTATGCCCGGATGCCTGGTGCATTCCGAGGACGCAACGCGTAATTGCGCCAAAACGCTGCGCTCCGAGGATAGTGACGAGCGCGCCAAGAGCACCTGCGACTATACCGACGTGGACAGCCGCATGTACCCTGCGCCCGCCGAGATCGAGTTTTATCTCAACCGCGCCGAAAATCCCAAGCCCTTCTATCTGTGCGAGTATTCGCACGCCATGGGCAACGGTCCCGGATGCTTGCAGGAATACTGGGATCAGATCTATGCCAACGATCGCTTCTGGGGTGGCTGCGTCTGGGAGTTCATCGATCACTCGGTCGCCATCGGTGACAACATCTACGCCGATCCGCATTATACCTACGGCGGCGATTTTGGCGACTCTCCCCACGACGGCTGCTTCTGCGTTGACGGTCTGGTCTATCCCGATCGCCGTCCGCATATGGGTCTTTTGGAGTATAAGCAGGTCATCAAGCCCTATCGCCTTGAGAGCTGGTGCGCCGAGGACGGCAGCTTCACGCTGACCAACTTGCGTAAGTTCAAAGACCTGTCCGATCTGGATTTCTATTACCGTCTGGAGAAGGATGGCAAGGTGGTGGCAAGCGGTCGCCTGATCGCACCCGCACAGGCTGCCGAGAGCACCGTAACCTACGCCACCGGCTGCACCGTGCCCAAGGGTGCTGTCGGCTGCTATACCTTCAATATCGAAGCAACGCAAAATACCGCCAACGCTTGGGCACCTGTCGGCTATTCGGTCGGTAAGGCACAGATGGAACAGGATATCTACGCGCCTGTACCCATGGGTGGCGGCAGCGTGTCGTACACCGCGCAGGATAACGCAATTGTCGTTACCACCGAGGACGGGGAGGTTACGTTTGATACCACCACGGGTCTGATCACGTCGATGATCGACCGCGGCGAGCAGATGCTGGCATCCCCCGTAAAGCCTACCATCTGGCGCGCGCCCACTGACAACGACCGCAATATCCGCAACCAGTGGGAAAAGCTGCGCTACCATCTGTGCGACGTTCGCTGCTACGATTGCGCTGTCAGCGAGGTACGTGACGATGCTGTCGTCGTGACGGCGCATCTGTCACTCGGCACGGCGGTCTATGAGCCGTTCTTGCGCATGACTGTCAATTATACCGTCTATGCCCGTGACGGCGTGGTGCTGGATTTTGACGTGACCGTTTCCGACAAGGCCATCGAGCTGCCTCGCTTTGGCGTGGAGTTTGCCATGCCCGAGGGCGCGGAGCGTCTGGAGTACTTCGGTCGCGGCCCCGAGGAGTCGTATATTGATAAGCGCCGCGCATCGACGCTCGGTCACTATAAGACCCGCGTCAGCGACCACTTTGAGCATTACGTCCGTCCGCAGGAGAATATGGCGCATGCCGATACCCGTTGGATGTTTGTTTCGCAGCTGTATGGCCATGGTCTTGGTGCCGTCCGCTGCGGTGAGATGCCCTTCAGCTTCAACTGCGCGCACTACTCTCCCATGCAACTGACTAAAACCGCGCACGATTACGAGCTGCAGCCGCTGCGCGAGACGGTGGTCAATATTGACTATCGCCATGCCGGTATCGGCTCCAACTCCTGCGGTCCGCAGCTGTTCGAGCAGTACCGCCTGAACGAAAAGGCCTTCCGCTTTACCTTCCGCCTTTTGCCTGCCATGGTCAATGATACCGACTGGTATGCGCAGAGCAGTAAGGTGTGAAAGCATTCCTGAAATGAGGAGAAAAATGATGAAAACAATTTGGATCAAAAAAGTGCTGCTGTGCAGCCTGGCCGCCCTTTTGGCCATCTTTATCATGGTAGCGTGCGATAAGGATTCGCAGCCGCAGCCCGGGGAAGATACGCCGGATGAGCCGCAGCACGTGCATACCGAGGTAATTGACGCTGCTGTTGAACCAACCTGCACGACAGCCGGCCGTAGTGAAGGAAAGCATTGCGGTGAATGTGGCTTTGTGATCGTCGCGCCCCAAAGCATCCCCGCTCTTGGCCACCAGGAGGTGGAGAACGCTGCCGTTGCGGCAACTTGTTCCCGTACCGGTCTGAGCGCAGGAAAGTATTGCGCGCGCTGCCAGACGGTTTTGATCGCGCAAAGCGAGGTGCCCATGCTGCCGCACACCGAGATCAGTGGTCCTGCGATCGAGGCTACCTGTACGACAGCCGGTAGTGTCCCGGGCAAGCAATGTTCGGTTTGCGGCAAGGTGACGGCGGAAGCTAAGCGTATTGAGCCGCTTGGGCATATCGAGGCAACCGACGCCGCCGTTGAGCCGACCTGCTTCCAAACGGGTCTGACGGCAGGCAAGCATTGTACGCGCTGCCACGCGGTGCTTCTTGCGCAAACGGTTGTACCCAAAACGGCGCATAAGGAAGTGGTCGATCCCGCCGTCGAGCCGACCTGCACCGAAGCGGGATGGACTGAGGGTAAGCATTGCTCACTTTGTCAGATGGTGCTGGTCGCGCAGAGCAATATCGCTGCGCTGGGTCACGAGGAAGTGAGTGATCCTGCTATGGCACCGACTTGTACAGCTGCCGGTGCAACCGAGGGAAGACATTGCGCAAAATGCGGCGAGGTCACGGTGGCATCCTATCCTGTGGCAGCCACCGGTCATAAGGAGCGCACGGTCGCCGGATATGCGGCAACGTGCCAAAGCGACGGCATGAGCGACGGCGTTGTCTGCTCTGTATGTAATAAAACATTAGTAGCCCAGACAGTTATCCCCGGAGGACATTCCGTGGTTACTACTCCTGCCGTTGCGGCAAGCTGTGACCAGCCCGGCTGGACCGAGGGCTCGTATTGCAGCGTTTGCGAAGCTGTTCTGAGCAAGCAGACCATGACGGCGGCCTTGGGTCATAACTACCAAAACGGCTACTGCCGTGGTTGCGGCAAAGCGCAGACCTATAGCACAGGTCTGAAGCTGACGACCAACGGAGACGGAACCTGCTTTGTTGAGAGCATCGGCAGCTGCAAGAGCACACATATTTCCATTCCGCCGGTTTCGCCGTCGGGTGAGCGTGTGGTTTCCATTCACGACCGCGCCTTCCGTAACTGCAGCAATATCGTCAGCCTGGAGGTGCCGGAGAGTGTAACCATCATCGGTGACCGCGCCTTCTATGGCTGCACAGGTCTGGAGCGTGTCAGCCTTTCCAACGGCGTCGAGGTGATTGGTACCAGCGCATTCCAGGGCTGCGCCAAATTGACTAAAATCAATATTCCCGCCAGCGTGACGGTTATCGAGAGCTATGCCTTCAGCGGCTGTGCTTCGCTGACGCAATTCAGCATTCCGGATACCGTGACCGAGGTGCAGCGTAACGTCTTTGCCGGCTGTACGTCGCTGAGCGACGTGCGTCTGTCGCAGACCATTCTGTACCTTGGCGAGGAGATGTTCCGCGACTGCCTGTCGCTGACCGAGATTGTACTGCCGGATTCCATCCATTCCGTGGAGAAAAACGCCTTCTATGGCTGCACCGCTCTGACGGATGTCAAGCTCCCTGCACAGCTGAATACCATCGGCGATGGCGTCTTCCAGAACTGCTCCGCGCTCACAGAGATCGATCTTCCCTCCACGCTGCGTACCATGGGCTCCAGCGTCTTCCATTCCTGCAAAAAGCTGGAAGAGGTAGTCGTGCCGGCAAATGTCAACACCATGGGCTCGTCGGTATTTTACCGTTGCCATGCGCTGCAGTCGGTCACGTTGCCGAGCTCGCTGCGTGAGATGGGCAGTAGCGTCTTCTATGAGTGCACATCTTTGCAGAGTGTACGCATTCCGGATCGGATCACTCGCATCGGCTCCGGTATGTTTGGCGGTTGCTTCGCGTTGCGTGAGGTTATCCTGCCGGACGGTATTACCGAGATCGGCAACGCTGCGTTCAGCGCATGCTCGGCACTGGAGACGCTGCGTCTGCCTCGCAGCTTGACGCTGATTGATACCAAAGCCTTTGCGGATTGTTTGAATCTGACAACCCTGGTGCTTCCCACAGGCTTGAAGAAGATTGGCAATAATGCCTTTGAAAACTGCCTGAAGCTGAGCGACGTGACCTTTACCAACACCTACGGCTGGAGAGCGGATGCCTTGCCGCTGCTTCCCGAAGAAATTGGGAACACGTATACCGCCGCAACCTATCTGAATAGCAGATATCTCCGCCGCGCGTGGACCTGCGTTCGTTGATTTTTTTCCGGCTGTCCTGTCTTATGGCAGGGCAGCCGGAGTTGTATAAAAAATTTCGAAAAAAATTAAAAAAATTTCAAAAAAGGTATTGACAAACGGGAAGAGATGTGGTATAATATGCAAGTCGTCGGCAAGAGCCGATGAAAAGTCTGCCATTCTAACGCAAAGGGTCCACCTGTTCCCATTCCGAACACAGAAGTTAAGCTTTGCAGTGCCGACAATACTTGCTTGGAGACGAGCCGGGAAGATAGGTCATGGCGGAC
>JAFTSR010000121.1 GCA_017467225.1 Clostridia bacterium
GGTCAAGGTCGAGCATGTCAAGCTGGCGGGTGAGCTGAACTGCGCCATCAAGCTGATCGGTCACACGGCCAAAGACGAGAGCGGCAAGACGCAGCTGTGGGTTGCGCCCTGCGCTGTTCCCAATGCCATTCCGCTCTCCCACATCAGCGACGTTTATAACGGCATTCTGACCGATACCGATATGCTGGGACAGACCATGTTCTACGGCCGCGGCGCAGGCAAGCTGCCCACCGCCGGTGCCGTCGTTTCGGATATGACCGATATTGCAACCCATCCGTATGACAGCGCGACCGCGCAGCATTGGGTGGATGGTGATGTGGCCGATCTGTGCGATCCCCAGGCTGAGGTCGCGGATTTTATGGTTTGCTGCCGCGGCATGGCGACCGCTCTGGCCGAGACCTTGGGCGCTGCCCACTTTGTCAGCTGCGCCGCATGCGGACACAGCGCTATGATCGTCAAGAGCACCACGCGCGCCGCACTGACTGCAGCGCTTGGCGAGACGGACGCAGCGATCTACCGCGTCATTACCGTGTGACAAGGTCAAAAACTGTCGCATAAAATAAAAACAGGAACAGCGTCTCGCACCGACTGCTGCTTTGTGCGTTGCTGTTCCTGCTTTTTTGAAATCAACCCGTTTTGTGAGGTTTACCATGGATAAACTTGTAATTAACGGCTCCCGCCCGCTTCACGGCGAGGTGGAGATCAGCGGCATGAAAAATGCCGTGCTCCCGATTTTATATGCCACCATCATTGCCAATGACGTCTGCGTGATCGAGAACGTACCTCCCATCGGAGATATCCGCGCCACGCTGCGTATTTTGCGCACCATGGGCGCCGAGGTGGAGCAGCTGTCTGAGACCACCGTCCGCATCGACACGCGCGGCGTGCGGCAGGGAACCTCGCCGGACGAGATCGTGTCCACGCTGCGTGGCTCTACGTATCTGCTGGGTGCTGAGTTGGCTCGCTTTTCGCGTGCGCACGTCGGCGTGCCGGGTGGCTGCCTTCTAGGCGCGCGACCGATCGACATGCATCTGTATGGCTTCCGCAAGCTGGGCGCACAGGTGAGCGATGACGGCAGCTTTGTCAGCGCGTATGCCACCGACGGACTGCACGGCACCAAGATCGTGTTTGACAAGGTGTCGGTTGGCGCGACCTGTAATATGCTGCTGGCTGCCTGCACGGCCGAGGGTGAGACGGTCATTGACAACGCCGCGCGCGAGCCGCACGTGGTTGATCTGGCCGGATTTCTCAACACCTGCGGCGCGCAGATCAAGGGCGCAGGCACATCGACCATCAAGATCAAGGGCGTGCCGTCGCTGCACGGCTGCCACTACGAGGTCATTCCCGATATGATCGAGGCAGGTACATACATGGTCGCCGCGGCGGCCACCGGCGGCGAGGTCACGCTGCGCGGCGTCATTCCCAAGCATATGGAGACGGTGACCGAAAAGCTCAGAGAAATGGGCATTGGTGTCGTCGAGCATCGGGACAGCGACAGCATCACCGTGACAGGCCGACCGACCTTCCGCAGCGCGCGGATCGAAACGCAGGCCTATCCCGGCTTTCCCACCGACATGCATCCGCAGTTTGCCGTGCTGTTTTCCATCGCGCAGGGCGCCAGCGCCATCACC
>JAFTSR010000122.1 GCA_017467225.1 Clostridia bacterium
TGATCGCCAACCGGCAAAACAGCGGTTACGGTCGAAAGGATCGCACCTTCTTTTCACCAAGCGGCGGCATTTATATGAGTATTCTGCTGCGCCCTGATCTTGCAGCCTCCGACGCGCTGACGCTGACAACGACGGCAGCCGTAGCCGTGGCGGACGTTATCCGCCAGCAAACGCAACAAGAAGCACAGATCAAATGGGTCAATGACGTTTATTTAGAGGGCAAAAAGGTTTGCGGCATCCTGACCGAGGCCGCGTTGACACCCGACGGCAGGCTTGACTATGCGATACTGGGCATTGGCGTCAATCTGTTTACGCCCCAAAGTGGCTTTCCTAAGAATATTTCGCACATCGCCGGCTCGGTCTATCCCAGAGGAACCGAGCAAAAATGTCAGCGCAGCGCCTTTGTTGTCGCGCTTTTGCAGCGGCTGTCCGAGCTTTTGCCGCAATGCACGACATCTGCCATGCACGCTGCCTACTGCCACGCCTCTTTCCTGCCCGGTCGCATGGTTACCGTGCTGCGCGAGGATGCACCGGATGCCGATGCGGTTGTCCTTGGCATTGACCACCAGTACCGTCTGCAGGTGCGATATGCCGACGGACGGATCGAGTCGCTGTTTACGGGTGAGGTCAGCGTGCGCGAGGCCACGATAAAATGACGGCAATTTGCTAAAAATTCAAAAAACGCTCTTGACAAACAGACAAAAATCCTGTATAATATGGCAAAGGCTATGATGAAAAGAGTAGCGGTCATGTACAGTTGCAGAGACAAGGCGGTTGGTGCGAGCCTTGACGGCATACCGTGAACGCAGCTTCGGAGCTGTGCGTTCGAGCGAGCTTGGCTTGTAAGGGCGTGACGGTTTCCCACCGTTATCGGGAAACGGCATGATACGTGCCGACAGAGTGCGGATGCTCCTTGTGAGCGCCGAATTCAGGTGGTAACGCGGAAATTTTTCGCCCTGAAGCAAGGCTTACCCTTGCCTCAGGGCTTATTTTTTAGAGTTTGAAAGGAGATCATTCTCATGAACTTGAAACTGTTAAAGCTGCTTAACAAAAACGCGAGATACCGCGACGACGAGCTGGCCGCCATGACCGGCCGCGACGAGGCGGAAATTCAAAATGAGATCAAAGCCATGGAGGATCAGGGCATCATCCGCGGCTACTAGGCTGTCGTGGACTGGGAAAGAATGGACAGCGCTTACGTTTCCGCGCTGATCGAGCTGCGTGTCACGCCTAAGGCAGGTCTTGGCTTTGAGGAGGTCGCCAAGAAGGTCATGAAATATCCCGAGGTGGAATCGGTCTATCTGATGTCGGGCGGCTATGATCTGTCCGTCATGGTCAAGGGCAAGACCTTCCAGGAGGTCGCGCTGTTTGTCGCCAAGGAGCTGTCGACCATTGACTCTGTCATCTCGACGGCGACCCACTTCGTGCTGCGCAGATACAAAGAGTTGGACGTTGAGTTGATCAACACCGACCGTGACGATCGGGGGAACTTCTCGCTGTGCTGAACTACGACCGTATTCTGAATCCCACGATCACGGCCATCAAGCCGTCGGGAATCCGAAAATTTTTCGATATTGCCGAAACCATGCAGGACGTCATTTCCCTGGGTGTCGGCGAGCCGGATTTTCCCACGCCGTGGCGCATCCGCAAAGCAGGTATCAATTCCCTGCAGGACGGAAAAACCCGATATACATCCAACAAGGGTCTTGAAAAGCTGCGTCAGGAAATTGCCGCATATGTCGAGCGCAAATATGACGTTGGTTACAAAACCGAGGAGGTTGTCGTCACCGTCGGCGACAGCGAAGCGATTGACGCGGCGATCCGCGCGATCATCGCGCCCGGCGATGAAGTCATCATCCCACAGCCCTCGTACGTTTGCTATGAGCCGATCACGGCACTGGCCGGCGGCGTTCCTGTCATTGTCGAAACCAAGGCAGCAGACGATTTCAAGCTGACACCCGCACAGCTGCTCTCGCACATTACGCCGCGCACCAAAGCGCTCATTCTTCCCTATCCCTGCAATCCCACGGGTGGCATTATGGAGAAGGAAGACCTGGAAGCCATTGCCGAAATTTTGCGCGAGCGTGAGATTATCGTCATCTCTGACGAGATCTACGCCGAGCTGACCTACGGCGACAAGCGTCACGTCTCGATCGCCTCTCTCCCCGGCATGCAGGAGAGAACCATTCTGATCAACGGCTTTTCCAAGGCGTTTTCCATGACCGGCTGGCGTATGGGTTACGCCTGCGGCCCCGAGCCCTTGATACAGCAAATTCTGAAAATTCACCAGTATGCTATCATGTGCGCGCCCACTACCTCGCAGTACGCTGCCATCGAGGCTTTGCGCAGCTGCGACGATGACGTTGCCGCTATGATTGAGGAATACGACATGCGCCGCCGCCTGATCGTCTCCGGGTTCAACAAGCTGGGACTGTCCTGCCGCGAGCCCAAGGGCGCCTTTTACGCATTCCCTTGCATTACCTCCACCGGCATGACCTCGGAGGAATTTTGCGAGCAGCTGCTGTATGAAAAGAAGGTCGCCATCGTTCCGGGTCCTGCCTTTGGTCAGGGCGGTGAGGGCTTTGTCCGCGCGTCCTATTGCTACTCCACCGAGCACATCCAAGAAGCGCTGCGACGGATTGGAGAATTTCTCAATGAGCATGGATTGCGCAAATGAGTTTTACTATTAAAAAGTCGCTCGAACGCTGTGCAGGATTTGCACCGTTCGAGCTGCTTTTTTCTTCAAAATCCCTTGCTCTTTATGGCGCAATATGGTATAATACATAGTGATATCTGAAAAATTTCACCTCGGAGCATTTCATGAAAAAACTACTCAAATTTTTAAGTCCGTACAAAAAGGAAAGTGTGCTGGGCCCGCTGTTCAAGCTGCTGGAGGCTTCCTTTGAGCTGTTCGTGCCGCTGGTGGTTGCCGCCATCATCGACGTCGGCATCGCACAGAACGACAAAAAGCTGGTGCTCACCAATTGCGCCATTTTGCTCGCTCTTGCCATCATCGGCTTGATCTGCGCCGTCACTGCACAATATTTTGCCGCCAAAGCGGCCGTCGGCTTTGCCAAGGGCGTGCGCCATGCGCTGTTCTCCCACATCGGCAAGCTGTCATATACCGACATTGACCGCCTGGGCACCTCGACACTGATCACTCGCATGACCAGCGACGTCAACCAGGTGCAGTCGGGCGTCAATCTGACGCTGCGTCTGTTGCTGCGCTCGCCGTTTGTGGTCGTGGGTGCCGCCGTCATGGCGTTTACTGTTGACCCCAAAGCCGCGCTTGTCTTCCTCATCACGCTGCCCATCGTTTCTGCCGTGGTTTTTGGCATCATGTTCTTCTGCGTACCGCTGTACAAAAAGGTGCAGTCCCGTCTGGACGACGTAACCAAGACCACGCGTGAAAATTTGTCCGGTGTTCGCGTACTGCGCGCTTTTAGACACGAACAAAAGGAAATTGACACCTTTGACCAGCGCAACGCGGCGCTGACGGGCGAACAAATTCACGTCGGACGCATCAGTGCGCTGCTCAATCCGCTCTCGCTCCTTCTCATCAATCTGGCAATCGTTGCGCTGATCTACGTGGGTGCCATTCGCGTCGACGGCGGTCATCTTTCGCAAGGTGGCGTGGTTGCTCTGTACAACTATATGTCGCAGATTTTGGTGGAGCTGATCAAATTTGCAAGCCTTGTCATCACGTTGACCAAGGCTATCGCTTGCGGCAATCGTATTGAGAAAGTTTTAGAGATCGAGCCTTCCATGCAAGAAAATCTCGACGTACAAAACATCACCATACAAAGCGATATCGCCGTTTGTTTCACCAATGTCACAGCTCGCTACGAGGGCGCCGGTGACTCCTCGCTACAGGATGTCAGCTTTTCTGCCAAACGCGGTGAAACCATCGGCATTATCGGCGGTACCGGTTCGGGTAAAACCACGCTGGTCAATCTCATTCCGCGCTTTTACGATGCAGCACAGGGACAGGTTGAGGTTCTCGGGCTGCCTGTGACCGAGTGGAACAGCGCGACGCTGCGTGAGCGCATCGGTATCGTTCCGCAGAAAGCGGTGTTGTTCCATGGTACCATCCGTCAAAATCTTGCCTGGGGCAAGGCAGACGCAACGGACGAGGAGCTGTATGAGGCTTTGCGCCTGGCACAGGCTGAGGACGTCGTCCGCAGCAAAGAGGACGGGCTTGACAGTATCGTCGAGCAGGGCGGTCGTAATTTCTCCGGCGGTCAGCGCCAGCGCTTGACTATCGCTCGTGCTTTGGTGCGTCGCCCGGATATTCTAATCCTGGATGACAGCTCCTCGGCGCTTGACTACGCCACCGACGCCGCGCTGCGCCGCTCGCTGCACACGTTGCAACAGGAATATCATCCCACCGTGTTTATCGTCTCGCAGCGCACATCTTCTCTGCGTCACGCTGATCAGATTTTGGTGCTTAACGAGGGCGAGGTCGTCGGCATGGGCACGCACAACACCTTGCTGCAGAGCTGCGAGATCTACCGCGAAATTCCAGAATCTCAATATCAATGAGAGGAGGCGTAAACCATGGCAAACACACAAACGGTAAAA
>JAFTSR010000123.1 GCA_017467225.1 Clostridia bacterium
AAACGGCAAGCTGACGGCAAGTCTGGGATTGCGCCACGGTGAGGTGGCTTTGATGAACCCGGCTGACGTCTGCATCAGCTGTGAGCCGCGCGAGTATAACACCAATATTCAGCACGAGCAGCACATCGAGCCCGTATCGGCACAGGCCGCAGAGGAATGCGACCAGTCGGTGCGCCGCAATTCGGACGTGCTGATCCGCCGTGCAGGTCCCGACGGCGGCGGTCTTTCGGGTATCGCCAACGCCATCTATACCGCCCGTTCGATCAGCTTCCGTATGATGCTGACGATGCAGTATTTGCTGGTTGCCCAGCTGTTGCGTATGACGCTTGTCATCGTGCCGCTGGTGTTCGGCTGGCTGACTATCTCGCCCGCGTTGCTGCTGATCAGCGGCATTGTCGTGGATCTGGCGTACATTCTGGTCTGCGCGCTTCATCATTGTAAGCCCGACGTATTGCGCGATCCGCCCGACTATGATCGCTTCTTTAAGGCCCCCTTGCGCAGCCGTCCCGACTGGGTATGCGCTACGATCGTCAGCGGCTTGTTTATCGTGCTGACGGGTTGGATCTTGAAGGGAACTGGCACCGCCATGCAATCTGGCGGACTGTCGCTGTATATGTTCCTTTGCTTGTTCGTCGTGCAGAGCTGTCTGCTGTTCTGCCTGCTTCGCACGGCAGGCTCGTTTGCGGGACATTGGAAGTCACACGCCGCGTCGCTGCTGGTCTTCTTCGCCTTGCTTGGCCTTCTTTCGCTCATTCTGTTCATTCCGCCCGTGGCCGCTTGGTTCGGCGCTGACGGATTGTCGGCCATTATCGCCGTGTTCGCCGTCATTTCGCCCTTGTATTTGCTGGGAAGCTACTTTATCTCGCTTTCGTACCGCAAAAAATTCTTGGTCGGCATGCACCGTATTTTCCGCAATTTCAAAAAATCAGGCAAGAACTCGCCGCCCCGTGAATAAACTGAAGCAGGCACGCTTGCGTTTCGCATCTGCTTGCCAATTTGACGGGAGGTGGGGAAGTGCCACGCTGTACCACGGTTTCACTGAAAAAGAAAGAGATCATCAATTTGTGCGACGGCTCGCGACTGGGCTTTGCGACCGATTTTGAATTCGACCCAAAATGCGCCACGCTGACCTCCTTGATGGTGCCGCGCCAAGGATGCGGCTTTCTCGGCCTTGGCAAGACGGAATATCTGTTTATTCCGTGGTGCAAGATCGAGTGCATCGGTGAGGACACCATTCTCGTGCGCCTGACACCAAACGAGGAGGAGGCGCTGACCTCGCCCATTTGCCACGATGGGTGTGAGGGGAAAAAGAAATAAAAGACATAGAGGACATTATGGAATATTTGTCTATACAGCTTGACGTTTATCGTGACAAATCTTCGAAACCCCAAATTTTGACCTTTAGACCGAATGAATATTTTGATCTGGATGAAGGGGAGTGCGTGGATGTTGATAGCGCTCCCAAATATTCCCATCTGTGCGATTACGTTTCCAATGCTCAGAATGTTGTGCGATTGGTCTTGAACATTCGAAATTTTACCAATGGAAAATCCCTGAGAATTGATATGGTATATCAAAACAATCAGAGCACAAGCGTTGCGACACGAAGTGAATATGAAGGGGAAGATTTGACGTACAAAGAAATCATTTACGAGTCAAAGCTGCCTCAAGGTTTGGTTGCCGACGGTTGTGCGTACGATCTTTGTCGTTTTGTCGTTCATGGCAGTGAAACTAAATGCATATATCACGCAATATTTCACTATACCAACGGCGGAGAAGAGATTGAACATAGAATTATCTGATTTTAATTGTTAACAAATTGTAAATTATAGCACATTCTGTTGAAAGTTGGAACGGAATGTGCTATAATTTCTTGTAATTGCGGAAATTGCGAAAAATGCGTCCGCAATGCAAAAAAATACACACACATAACGGCGTGCGTTCGGTGCCCAAACGGGTGATGAGCACGAAACTTATGTGGTGGAAAAACCGAAGGAGGACATTGAAATGTCTATCATTACCATCAAGCAGCTGCTTGAAGCAGGTGTTCATTTCGGACACCACACCAGAAGATGGAACCCCAAGATGCAGGAGTACAT
>JAFTSR010000124.1 GCA_017467225.1 Clostridia bacterium
GAGTTCTACGAGGAAACGCGCGACAGTGTGCTGTACACCATGAAGGGCGACGAATTCGAAGAAATGTTGAAAGAGCCGATCAAGCAGAAGACCGAAAAGACCGAGGTCAACGACCGCGCGATGGATATGTGCGATCCGAAAAACCTGCTGACTGACTGATAAACAAAAATCCCCGACCAAGGGCGATGCGCCCAACGGTCGGGGATTTTTAGTTAATGACGAATGCATGATGAATAATTAAGGCGCGGTCATGCGTGAGGTGGAGCGACCTCTCCGCTTGTTCTCCGGGAGAAACAGGACGGTCGGGCGGCGGATTGCCGCCCCTACACTGGCATCGCTTGCTTATGAATGTATCTGCCCGACGGTGTCGGGGAAGGACGGCCGCAACGCTCGACCGGATAACTTGGCCAAATGCCGCACGGTCAGCCAGGTGGCCCGTGCAAAGCCGATGCGTGTGAAGTAGCGGTCGTTCCGGTGACCGCTGTCTGTCACCAGCTTGCCAAGGTCGCCTTCGTAGCAGAGATGCGGCGCGAGGTGCTCGTCCATTTCCTTAATGGTGGTAAACGGCAGCTCCAGCACCGCGCAGGCGAAGCCCAAGCAGGTGTAGGCATTTGGTACTGCAAACCTGCCGCCGACCGCCGCCGCTAAAACGTCAAACGTATTGTACAGCAGTTCGCCGTCCGCCTGCGAGGCCATGGAAAACAGCCGTTCCAGACGGCTATGCTGTTCTTCGGGGATGTCCAGCCGGAAGATGCGAACGTCAATACGCTCGCCCTTGGCGAGAAATCGCTCGGCCGGCTCAACGATAAACCCACCGTACAGCGGTACGTTCTGCACGTACCGCGCAAACGACACCCACGTTTTAAAGGTAGGATCGAGCGAGAGGGAAACGTGGTTATACGGATACCGCGAAAGTCTGCGGATCAGCTTGCCCACACCGGTGTCGGTGCGCGAGATCATAACGTACAGCGATTTGGTTTCCGCCACGGCGTTTCCCTCCTTTCGGTGGTTTTATTATAAAGGAAACGAAGGAAAAAAGCAAGAAAAACCCGGAATATCCATTTTGTGGATATTCCGGTATCCTTATGCAGAGGTTCTTGGGGCGGAGCGCCGTCCCAAAAGCCACACGACCGCCACCGTGACGAGCAGTAATAGACTGATGAACTGCGAGGTCGAAAGCCCACCGACAAATCCGCGGATCTCGTCGCCACGCAGGAACTCGATAAAAAAGCGCATAACCGCATAGCACGGCAGATAAATCAGCAAGAGCTTGCCCTGCAGGGCGGGCTTTTGCCGCGATTGGCTGTACAGCCGCAGAAGGACGAGGAACAGCACCGCGTTGAGCACCGCCTCCAGCAGTTGCACCGGAAAGCGGGAAACATCGTTGACCGCCGGTACTAGCGGGTTGCCGTGGGCAGCAAAGCCCAAAGGACTTTCGATCCCGTAGCAGCAGCCACCGAGAAAGCATCCTACCCGTGCGAAAGCGTGGAACAAGGGGATGGCCGGCGTCAGGATGTCGGCACACAGGGCGATGTTCATGCGTTTGATATGCATGGTCAGCGCTGCGGCGGCAATACCGCCAAACAACCCGCCGTAGAATACCGAGCCGCCAAAACCAGTGACCGCTCGACGGAGAAAATCTGTAAAGCTTTCGGCAAAAAAGATCTGATAGACCGCCGGCAGATTGGTGAGGGCATAGAGCAGGTGGCCGCCAAGCAAGCATCCGAGCGCCGCAAACAGCAGCACCACGATAATATCGTTATCGTCCTGCCCGCGTTTGGCGGCGGCCCGGCAGGCGTACACGCCGGCGAGCAACCCGCCAATCAACGCCATAATGACGTAGGTGCCAATGGTTTTTCCAAATAACGTAATGGTTGGAAGCACAGGGAATCCTCCTGATCAGATAAGAAAAAGCGCTGGCAAGACCAGCGCTTTTTGCTTTGGGATTGTGAGAATTTACGCGGCCAGGCCGATAGCAGCCAGAGCGCCGGCGCAAGCGACACACAGAACGCCCAGCGCAGCAAAAGCCGTGCCGATGATGCCAAGCACCAGACCGGCGGTTGCCAGAACGGAAGCTTTGCCATAAGCGGCGACCGACAGCTTGCGGAACTTCACGCCCAAGACGATGCCCAAAATGGAGCAAACGAGGTTGAAGTAGCAAA
>JAFTSR010000010.1 GCA_017467225.1 Clostridia bacterium
ACTTCCAGTGGTTGTAAAGCCATGCTGTGGAGGATCAAGTATTGGTGTTACAATTGCAAGAACAAACGAAGAGTTTAAGATTGCGTTAGATGAAGGCTTTCGCTGGGAAGATGAACTTGTTATTGAAGAGTTTGTAAAAGGAAGAGAATTTTCCATGGGTGTGATTGAACATAAGGCATTACCGGTTATCGAGATTGCACCACTTCAGGGCTTTTACGATTACAAGAACAAATACCAGGCAGGGTTGACCGAGGAGCTTTGCCCTGCGCCGCTAACCGAGGCCGAGACGACGCTTGTGGTCGAGCTGACCGCGCGCGGATTCGCGGCTCTGCAGCTGAACGGCTACGCGCGGCTGGATTTCATCCTCACGCCCGACGGCACCGCCTACTGCCTGGAAGCCAACGCCCTGCCCGGCATGACGCCCACCAGCCTGCTGCCGCAAATGGCAGCCTACGCCGGTCTCTCCTACGAGGATCTGTGCGAATATATCGTCTCTCTGGCGTTGAAAAAGTGAGGAATAACGCGGGGGAACTTTTGAAAAAAGTTCCCCCACACCCCCTCAAAACCTTTTATAAATTTTTTTGCATAATTTTTAGCGCTTCTGTTCCGTATAAGCAAACAGCAATGTCCTTATGGGGCCCCTACCCCATATGTTGGGTTTATTAAATTTGTTTCGCGTCGGAACGGACGCGCAATGCGCGCCCCTGCAGAATTCCACCGCACACAGGAATAGCGGCGAAGCAGCATTCTAAGGAGTCTAACGCGCATACGTACAGAACGTGCACAACCCGAGGGATCTACAAGGGAGCCCTGGGGGTTCCCTTGTACGCGTTTTCTTTGGGTTTCGCGTAGCCGAAACAGCGTTTCATTTGACGCGCGTCAAAGAAATGAACAATAATTTAATTATAGTTAGAAAATTTTGTTCGCACAAACTCATCACCACACAAAATCACCTCCCACGAAAGGAGCTCCCCGTATGAAAATCGAACAACTCCCCATCTACCCTGCCCTTCCCGACTGCTCTCTCACCCTCTACCGTCACGAAGAAAACATCCCCGGCGTTCCGCCTCGCCGTGCCATTATCGTTTGTCCCGGCGGTGGATACGTCAATCTTTCCGGCCGTGAGGACGAGATCGTCGCCCTGCAGTACGCCGCTGCCGGCTTTCAGGTTTTCCTTTTGCACTACGGCGTTGGTGAGCAGTCCGCCAACTGCATTCCTTTGGTACAGGCCTGCTGCGCCATCCGCTACATCCGCGAGCACGCTGCCGAGCTGAATGTCCGTCCCGACCGCATTTTCATCACCGGCTTCTCTGCCGGCGGTCATCTGTCCGCCTCGGCCGGCACCATGTATCGCCACGACGCCGTGAAAAAGGCATTTATGGCGCAGTACGGCGACGAAAACACTGAGCTTGGTCGCCCGGACGGCCTGATTTTGTGCTATCCGGTCATCACATCGGGCGATTATGCCCATCGCGGCTCGTTTTTGATGCTGTGCGGCGACGCAAATGCAACCGATGCGGCGATGCGTGAATTTTCCACCGAGCTTTGGGTGGACGATCACACGCCTCCCACCTTCCTTTGGCACACCGCAGACGACAATGGCGTTCCCGTGCAGAACTCGCTGCTGTTTGCCACGGCACTGGCGGCACACAAGATTCCCTTCGAGTGCCACGTTTATCCCCACGGCGCACACGGCCTTTCCCTTTGCGATGAGCGCACCTGGGTGGGTAATCCCGGGCTGCTCTCTCCCACGGCTGCGCCCTGGATCAACCTGGCCATTCGCTGGGCACGTGAGCTGTAATTTTTGATAAGGAGCATGCTATGACTACATACATTTCCGATTATGTCAACCAGGCACCGGAGCTGCTTGGATTACTCATCAAGCTGGCGCTATCTGTATTTTCCGGCACATTGATCGGGTTTGAGCGCGGTCGTCACGGTCGCTCTGCCGGTCTGCGCACGCACATTCTGGTCTGCCTTGGCGCGACCATGGCCTCGATGGTCGATCTGCACGTCTTTTCCCTGATCGGCGCGGACGGCACGCGCATTGCCGCCAACGTTCTCACCGGTGTCGGATTTATCGGCGCTGGTGTCATTCTGATCAAGCGCGATTTCACCGTCAAGGGTCTGACCACCGCTGCCGGTCTTTGGGCGACCAGCATTATTGGTCTGTGCTACGGCTATGGCTTTTGCGAAGTTCCGCTGGTCACCACCGTGGTTCTACTGCTCATCTTCGCGCTGATGCCCTACATGGAGTCAACGCAAAAGGCTGAGGTCAGCATTTATCTTGAAATCGATCAGTTGACCGCCGTCAACACCGTCATGGGCGCACTGCACGACACCTGCCCATTGATGCTCAACATTGAGGTCACCGCTCCCTTGAGCGGGGACAACCGACACGTCGGCATCCGTCTGCGCACCATCGGGCGCAATGCGCGCAAGATCAAGGATCCCTTCGCACTTCTGACCGAAATTCGAAAAATCGAGCACGTCATCTACGCCGTGATGGATTGAGAGGGACGACGGGACGTTAGGGCCCTGCCCCAAACCAGCAACGAGAGGAGAAATTGGGGCCCGCCCCAACCCCCGCATAAGAAACTTTTTTGGAAAAAAGTTTCTTATGACTCTTCAAAAAACTCAAATCATTGTTTGCTGTCTTGTGGGGCAGGGGCCCCACATGGATTTCCGCT
>JAFTSR010000125.1 GCA_017467225.1 Clostridia bacterium
AGACCCGCGACGGCGGCGGTATTTACATCGCGGCGGCGGCAAATATCAGTAACATTTACGCCGGCATGGCGATCAACGCCACGCCCGACGGACGCAAGCGCGGCGAGCCGTTGTCCGACGCTGCCTCTCCCACCTACGGTCGTGACACGCGCGGTGCCACGTCCACCTTCAACAGCCTCTCGAAGCCGGACTATACCAAGGTTGCCTGCGGCAGCGTGGTCAATCAGAAGTTCTCGCCGGGCATGTTCAGCGACGAAAAGCGCAAAAAGCTGATGGCTCTGATCCGCACCTATTTCAAAAAGGGCGGTCAGGAGGTGCAGATCAACGCTACCTCAAGAGAGACGCTGATCGATGCCATGGAGCATCCCGAAAATTATCGCAGCCTGGTCGTTCGCGTTTCCGGCTTCTCCGCCTTTTACGTCACGCTGGATAAGGCGGTGCAGCTGGATATTCTCAACCGCACCCAGCAGGAGTATGACATGCTGAACATATCCAACATCCAGCATTTTTCCGTGGGCGACGGTCAGGGCATCCGCACCACCGTCTTCTGCAAGGGCTGCCATTTGCGCTGCCCGTGGTGCCACAATCCCGAAAATCTCAAAAGCGAGCCTGCAGTGCTGCACTATCGCGCCAAGGGAACGACCGAGGTGCTTGGGCGCAGCGTGCGTGGGGAGGACATCCTGGATGAGCTTTTGGAGGACAGCGACTACTATGAGCAAAGCGGCGGCGGCGTCACCTTCTCGGGCGGCGAGGCCATGCTGCAGGCGGCGGAGCTTGTGCCGCTTGTGCGGCGGCTGCACGAGTGCGGCGTGTCGGTGCTCGTGGATACGGCAGGCTGCGTGCCCTACACCTCTTTCCAATTGCTCAACCCGTACGTGGCGGGATATCTGCTCGATTTCAAAACGGCAGATGCGGAAAAATACCGCCAGATCGGCGGCAGTCTTTCCAGGGTGACGGAAAACCTGTGCGCGCTGCGGCGCGACGGCATACCGGTGCGCGTGCGCATTCCGTTGATTCCGCACTTCAATACCGATGCGGATGCCGTTCGTGCCATATGCGAGAGGCTGCGCGAGATCGGCGTGGACGAGGTCGACCTCTTGCCCTTTCATCGCCTGGGCAGCGCCAAATACGAGGCCATGGGTCTGACGTACGCCTACGCGCAGCAGCGTCCTCTGTCCGCGCAGGAGCTGGCCGACATCGAGAAGGCATACCGACAATATTTTACAGTCAAAACAGAAAGATAGGAGAACATCATGAAAGCAAAAGCAGCAGTATTTATGGGAGCGCACAAGGATTTTGAGGTGCGCGAATTCGACGTGACCGCAACGCCCAAGGGCTACGGACAGATGGAGCTGATCGCCAGCGGCATCTGCGGCACCGACCTGCATTTTCATAACGGAAAGCTGGCCGTCAATGCGCCTACGGTCATCGGTCATGAGTTTGTCGGTAAGATTACCGACCTCGATGCAGACGAGGCAAAGGCTTACGGGCTGAGCATCGGTGACAATGTCATTGCCGACATCGCCGTGCCCTGCGGCGAGTGCGTTCTTTGCAAGAGCGGCGACGACGCCAACTGCGTCAACATGCAGGTCACCAACGGCGGCAGCATCGACGTGGCACCGTATCTTTACGGCGGCTATGCCGAGGTCAATTACACCCCGCTGACCAATCTGGTGAAAATCCCTGAGGGTGTGGATCCGACAGTGGCCGCCACCTTCGCATGCCCCGGTCCGACCGCCATCCATGCCTGCGAGCTGGCCAAAAAGGCAGGGGTTGATCTCAGCAAGATCAACGTGGCTGTGGTGCAGGGACTGGGTCCTGTGGGCACCTTCGCGCTGATGTATCTCAAGGCGCTTGGTGTCAAAAAGGTCTACGCGATCACGGCCGGTCGCGATGCTACCCGAGAGAAAACTGCGCTCACTCTTGGCGCTGATGGCGTGTTCAATCTCACAGCGCAAGGAACCGACGAGGTGACCCGGGCGCTGCAGGCCGAGAACGGCGGTCTTGGCGTTGATCTGTGCATCGAATGCTCCGGCGCGCCTGCAGCCGTGACGCAGGGCATGGATATTCTCCGCAACCGCGGCGTGTATCTGGTTCCCGGTCAGTACAGCGCCTCGGGCGGCATTGAAATTCAGCCGCAGATGATCACCTTCAAGGCGCTGCACATCATCGGCTCGTCGCAGTATTCCATGTGCGACGTGCGCACCTATCTCGACTTTTTGGCAAGTCACACCGAGCTGTACGAGAAGATCGAAAAGCTGGGCACCAAGTTCCCCGTCTCGCAAATCAACGAGGCGATTGCCTACGCAAAATCCGGCAAAAACGTCAAAACACTTCTGGTCAAATAAGAGTCGGCATCCGTCCTCTTTGGGGACGGATGCCTTTGTAAATGAGGCCGCGGTGGCGACAAAATCGCAAAAAATCCACCGAAAAGTCAAAAAAAACCGCGAATGCGGCGAAAAAAACGTGAAAATATACCATTGAAAAAAGGCGAAGGTTGTAGTATAATATAGCATCATAATATTATTCTGTATGATGCATTCAGGAAATTGTGTTCGCACAGCCGAAGGAGTAACGCTCTCAGGTGTTCCATATGGGATGAGGACTGAATGTTGACAGAGCTTTGGAGACGCCCGCATGTCGGGGGCCGAAGGTGCAAGCGCAACAGCGCAAACTCTCAGGCAAAAGGACAAAGACTTTCACTTTCTGATGATCGTTTTATGTTTTTGACGGGCGTGCTGTGCGCTCGTCAAATTTTTTATTTCCAGGAGGAGAAAAATGGAGGCATTTTTGGAACGGGTTGCCGAAATAAACGGCAGCATCAATGGAGTGGTATGGGGAATTTTCGGTCTGGCGCTTTTGATCGGTACCGGTGTTATCGTCACACTCAGCACAAAGGTATTTCAAATCACGCATCTGAAACTGTGGTGGAAAAACACCATCGGCAGTATGTTCACCAAGAACGTAATGAAGCACCGCAAGGAAAAGGGAGTCATCTCGCCCTTCCAGGCGCTGTGTACGGCTCTTGCCGCAACGGTTGGTACCGGTAATATCGCCGGTGTTGCCGCCGCAATCTGTGTCGGTGGCGCGGGTGCAGTCTTCTGGATGTGGGTTGCCGCATTCTTCGGCATGATGACAAACTTTGCAGAAAACGTTCTGGGTATTTATTTCCGCCGCAAAAACAGCGAGGGCGAATGGTCCGGCGGTGCGATGTACTATCTGCAGGACGGCTTGGGCGGCTACACCTACAAGGATCAGCATGGCAATATCTCGATGAAAAAGCCCGGTCGCATTCTGGCGGTGCTGTTCTGTATCTTTACCATGCTCGCGTCCTTTGGTATCGGAAGCATGGGTCAGGTCAATAAGATTGTTGCTAACGTTTCGGCTGCTTTTGACGTACAGGCGCTTTCGAGCGTGAACGTGTTTGGCAACGTGTCGCTGTACAATATTCTCCTTGGTGTGGCAATTATGATCCTTACCGCGGTCATTACGCTTGGCGGTGTCAAGAGAATCGCCAACGTTGCAGAGAAGATCGTACCTTTTATGGTTCTTCTGTTCGTGGCAGGCAGCCTGATTATCATCGGCGTCAACTATGCGGCAATTCTTCCCGCGTTCAAGGCCATCTTTGTCAATGCCTTCAAGCCGGAGGCGTTTGTCGGTGGCGGACTTGGCGGCATCATCGTTGCTATGACCAACGGCTTCAAGCGCGGTGTCTTCTCTAACGAGGCCGGTCTTGGTTCGTCCGTTATGGTGCACTCCAACTCCAGCGTCAAGGAGCCTGTCAAGCAGGGTATGTGGGGTATCTTTGAGGTGTTTGCGGATACCATGGTTGTTTGCACCATGACCGCGCTGGTTGTTCTCACCTCCGGTGGCCTGAATGGCGGCGTGTTCAACGCAAAGACCGGCGAGATCGCGGCCGGCTTTACCGATGCTACACTGGTTGGCGGCGCATTTAACGAGGTCTTCTCTTGGGGCAATGTCGGCAGCAAGTTTATTGCCATTGCCATGTTCCTGTTTGCTTTTACCACGGTGCTGGGTTGGTCGCACTACGGCTCCAAGGCATGGGAATATCTCTTCGGCGCAAAGACCACCGTTGTTTTCAGAGTTATCCACGTTTGTACCATCATCTTCGGCGCGGTTCTCACCTCGTCGCTGGCTTGGGATATTTCGGATACCTTCAACGGTCTGATGATGATCCCCAACCTGATCGGTGTCGTTGTACTTTGCCCTCTGGTCATCCGTATCACCAAAAACTATGTGGATCGCAAGGTCAAGGGAAAGGACGTCAAGCCGATCCTCTCTTACGATGAAACCATCCAGGCAGAGGCCGAAAGCGCTCTGGATCAGGAGTGAGATAGAAGTAAATAAGAATATGCGAGGGGGAACTTTTTTAGAGAAAAAGTTCCCCCTCGCGCTCCCCTTCAAAAAGCTTTTGGGGAAATTTTCAGATTGAATTTTTAGCGGTTCTGTTCTATCCGAACGGAGCCGTTTTCCTTATGGGGTCCTTGTCTCGCTGCGTCTTCGCTACCCATTTGATGGATGAAAAAAGAATGTTTCGCTTTGGAGCGGCGGGAGTAAGCCCCCGCCCTACGAAATACAGCATTTCTTCCCGTAGAAATCCCCTCTGTTTTCGCCGTCCTTTTTGAGGCGGCGAAAGCGAAGTCTGCACTCGGCTCAAACCGCGTGCGTTTGAGCAAAAATGCGGAGCATTTTTGTGTGTAGCACGCGACCACAATCCGGGTTCTTAGGGGCGGGCCCCTAAGTCGCTTTCTTGGTTCGTTCTTTGCCGACGCAAAGAATGAACAACAAGTTTATTAAGGTTAGAAATCCATGTTCGCACAATCTTAATTCACCCTGAACCGCTCACCTCTACCGGCCAGACTGAAATTTTATCTCCTTACCTTATCTCCACCTTCACCGCCTGCAGCGCCTCAACCACCAGCTCCCGTCCGCCAATGCGTACTCTCTGCGCCTCATCCGTCGGATTGACCAGAATCTGCGCCCGACTGCCGTCCGGTGCCTGCCATGCCGTGCTCAGAACCGCATCCTGCGTCAGATTCCGACGGGCATCATAGCGCGGCAGCGTCATACGCTCGCATTCTATCGGCATCGAGGGAATCATCTTGCCATAGCCTAAATAGGGTGCAGCCTCCTCCCGGTAAAAACGAGTCAGATTTCGGATCAGCTCCAGTGCCTTGCCCTTGTCCGGCGCGTGCTCAAAATCGCGCGTGCCCCAGTTGGGCATCAGCTTGCCATCAGGCGTCAGTACCAGCGTCATGCAGTCGCCGGCCGTAAACGAGTAAGCCAGACGGTAGCACAGCGTGTCAACGTCCGAACGCAGCGGACAGCAGCATTGGTTGCCCATAAAGTTGTGCAGATATTCGTGGTACAGATACGCATACAGCGGTACCGGCTCGCCAATGTGATAATCGAGCTCAAAGCGGTTGTCGCTGAACAGCAGATTGCCGATAAACGGCTCGGCTGCCGCCGATTCGCAGCCGAATAGCGTGCGCGGCGCAGCATCGTTCCAGTCGGATAGCATGCCCTGCATGTTGGTGGTCATCCAGGCGCCGGGCGCATCGGGATGCCCGTGCTCACGGCTGTAGCACAGATATTGTCCGCCGCCGTGGTTCTGGTCCAGAATCTGTACGTAGTCAAGATCAGCCTCAAATAGCGGCGTGTAGGCGCGATCGAGCAGCGCGCGTCCGACCGGTGAGGCGGGACAGACGTCGTAGCCTGAACGCTGCCCGGTGCAGATGTGGCTGATGGCCACCTTGCCGTCGGGACCGGCGCACATGCCGGCCTCAAGGCCCTGGCACTCGTACTCCTCGCGCATGTTGTAATCCGCGATCAGATTGCTCTGTATGGTGTAGCCAAAGCCGGAGCAGTAAACGCCCATAAGATCGTTTTTCTCGTGCAGCGCGGCGCGGAAGGCGTTGAAGCTTTCCACACCCCCAAAGGGCGGCCAAACGTAGGGCGGTGCCCAGGGCGCGGTGCCCTCCCAGTGCATCAGCAGCACTAAAAGACGGCTGTCGGTCGCCGCGCGGATGTCGTCAAGCAGCGGCAGCGCGTTGGTGTAGGGAAACAGCGCGTTGGGGGTCATCTCGTCCATGTCGTGAATGCCGCGCACGGGATAGGAGACCACCAGCGGCAGATCGTGATACCAGGTCGGCAGAGCGGCGTTTTCGCTCACCTTGACCGCGCGCGGCGGCAGATGATCGGCAAACCAGGTGCGGTAACGCTCGGCGGCGCTCTCCCAGCGACCGTCGCAGCGCGCCAGCGTCAAGGGTGCCGGCATTTCGTACCGCTGACCCATCCGGCAGCCGCAGAATAAACGGAAGCGCAGCGTCACACCGCCGACCTCCGGATAAAAATCAATGCCCTTGGGCGCGCGCGTTTCGTCGTGAACGGCGAGATACAACCCGTCGTCCTCCCAAAGGTAGGCCAAAAGCTGCGAGCTGACCATGTTGGGAAAGACGGGATAGGCACCGCTGGAAGGGTACTCCGGCTGCATGCTGCGGCACCATTCGGACTCGCGCTGGGCAATGTCCGAGACAATGACGCCCTCGTTATACGGAAACAGAATGCGACCGCCGCCGAGTGCGTTGGCGGCAAGCGTCGGCAGCGTCAGCGGCAGCACGTCCACCCATTCGGGGCACAGCGCATCGCTGCCCGGATCCAGCGTGACCCACACGCCACACGCGCCGTCGGCATCCGAAAAACGAACGGTCGCCGTCACGCTTTGCGCACCGGGAACGGAAAAATCACGGTAGATCAGCCCGTCGGCTGTGATCTCGCATCCCCCGGCGTCCTTGGCACAGAGCAGGACGGGCGCACCGTCCGCATCGCGCAGCCGCGCAGAAAACAGCGGGCAGGGCGCGACCAGACGTTCCTTGCCGTCAAGGCAGAGAGAGGTAAGCGCCGCGGCCTGCGGATCGACACGCAGGGTCAGATGGGAAAAGGTATAAATCATCATCATGCACCTCCCGAAAGACAGTTGTTACGTTTATTATAGCACAGCGTTCGTCGTCTTGTCAATATGCTCCTGCGCACCCTTTTGGTTGCCGGATGTTAAAAATTGCCCATGTTGGCTGAAATTACCCTTTGGATTTACAAGATGCTATTGACAATTGGTGCAAAATATGATATTATGATAACAGCGCATGCAAGCTGTTGCGTGCGAAAAATCTGATACTGTGGAGGTACATATGGCTCATGCATTCTCGCGCAACGTTGCGCTGAGCAAAGAGGGTTTGCTCGAACAAAGGTACAACAATACCAGATGGAATCTTCTCCTGGTAGCCATCGTCACGCTGATCAACGTGATATTTGTCGCCGGAGATTCGTATTTCCTGTTTTCAGCCACGCTCCCCTACACGATCTCGTATCTGGCCGCCCTGTTCTGCGGCGTTTTCCCGCCCGAATATTACGGGGATGAATATGCGCTTTGGGAATTCTGGCCCAAAGAGGTATTTTACGTGGCGATTGCCGTCTCGGTGCTAATCATCGGTCTTTACGTGCTTGCCTATTTCATGTCGGGCAAGAGCCGGGTGGGCTGGTTGATCTTTGCTCTGATTTTCTTCGGCGTTGATACGCTGTTTTTGCTTGGATTTTACGGCATTGCGCTGGATATGATCCTGGACTATGCCTTCCATGCCTGGATCATCGTCATTCTGAGCATGGGTGTCAAGGCGCATTTCGATTTAAAAAAGCTTCCCGAGCAGCCCGTGAGCGAGGTTTTGCCCACGGAGGCGTCGGAGCTTGAGGGTGAGGACAGCCGTTCTCTTGGCATGGCGGACATGGAGGTCAAGTGCCGCGTGTTCCTGGAGGCTGAGGCAAACGGATGCGCGATCACCTATCGCCGCGTCAAAAAGACCAATCAGCTGGTCATCAACGGTCAGCTTTACGATGAATACGAGGCCCTGGTCGAGCAGGGACACGTCCTTTCGGCGACCATCGGCGGCCACCTGTACGAAGCGGGAATCACCCCGGCCGGGGTGATGTTTATCGACGTTGACGGACAGCGTCTGGCGAAGAAGCTGCGAATTTTCTGAGCATCAAATAACAAACAAATTCCACAGACTCATAAAGGGTCTGTGGAATTTTTGCTTATGGAGACGAGAAATATCAGATTCCCGTCATTTTTTTGGCGTAGTCGGACTGGAACACCGGCTGGTTGGCCATATTGGTCAGGCGACGGGGCGCCGGAACGGAGAAGTCGCCGGTCTGCAGAATGACCTCGGCAGCGGCAGCCGTCCACTCGGTCACGCGGAGGTCTCCGCCAACGATATCATCGACGTTGAGCGAGCAGCCCTCGCCAAAGCCGCGGCCGCAGTTATGGTAGGCGAACGCGCCGGCGTAAACGTCGGTATCGTTCGTGACGACAAGTCCGCCCTTGCCGGCATAGATCTCGCTGCCGGCCTCAAGGGAGTACAGCACGGCGTCGGCGAAGGCGGCAAGCGGCCGACCGTCCTTTTTTAGGGAGAAATAGCCGTCGGCGTTGAGAATGAGCGGCGTATGATGCGCGCCGCAGATCTCTGCGACACGGGCGAGGGGATAGGTGTCAATATGCTCGGGCAGGAGGTCGACGACGACGCAGCGGACGTTGTCGGTGGTATCGAGCAGGGTATTCAGCGCGTCGGGTGCGATCATGCCGCAGCTGGGGCAGTTGGGCGTGAAGGCAGGCATGGCGCCGACGCAGACGGGGACGATCGCGTCCGCGGGCTCGCAGAGCTCACCGACGGCAATGCGGTCGCCGTGTGCTGCGCCGAAGTGGCGGATGAGGGATTCGTAGGCGGCGTCGTAGCTATGGCAGAGCAGGGCATGCTTGCTGCCGACGTAGGTAGCGAGTGCGGCGGCGGCGCTGACAGAGCGGGCATTGATGGTGCCCCAGCCGCCCGAGGCCATGACGGCGAGTTCGGTGGTTTCAAGGAGGGTTGTATCTTTCATGATGGTTCCTTTCTACGTGGGGGGATTTAGGGGGGGTAGGAAGTGCGAACAAAGATTTCTAACGGTAAAAGGTTTGTTGCCTATTTCTTTGGTGCGCCCCAAAGAAATAGGCGAAAGAAAACGCGCATAAGGGACTGCCGTCCCTTATGTATCCCTGCTGTTTCGCGTGCTACCACCAAACGCCTGTGGCGTTTGGCTAAAGCGCACGCGGTTGTTACAGAGTGCAGACTTCGCTTTCGCCGCCTCAAAAAGGACGGCGAAAACAGAGGGGATTTCTACGGGATGAAATGCTGGTGAGATATACGGCGCTCTTTCCCTTGCGTCATCCTGAGCGGAGCGCGGCGAAGCGCGCGTAGTCGAACGGATCTCGCAACGATTTTTTTGTAGGGGCGCGCATTGCGCGTCCGTTCCAACGCGAAACAATCTTTGATTTATCAAATGGGTAGCGAAGCGGCGCGAGGGG
>JAFTSR010000126.1 GCA_017467225.1 Clostridia bacterium
ACTCAGGCTGGGCAGATTCTCCCTCCATCGGCGCCTCGGACGTGGGGGGCGCCATGCCCATGGAATCCTCCATGACGCGGAACGCGCCCTCAATATACTTTTCGTAGTTATTCCTGTCGCTCGGCTTGCGGTAGGTCAGCACGTTGAGCTGCTTGATGACGTCGTAATACTCGCTGTCCGCATAGCGACTGACGTCGGGCGGATCGGTGTTATACGGCACGAACAGCCAAAGCGATGCCGCCGTGACAAAGACGGCAAGGCACGCCGCGATCAGCGATAGCCGTCTCATTTTGTTATTGCGCGACTTTCCGGGGCGCGCCTCCCAAACGTATTTATCGTCTGCCAGGGACATGGCATCGACCAATTTTTCTTTTTTCATAATACAATGCCCACCTTTTCCAAATGCTCACGGAAACGGTTGCGTGTGCGCATGAGTGTGACCTTGACGTCGCTCTCGCTCATGTCCATATCGCGTGCGATGGCTGCGATCGGACAAAAATACCAGTAGCGCTGCATAAACACGACGCGCGTGCGGCTCGGCAGTGATGCTAAAAACGAGTTGATGGCATCGCGCAGCGCGATCTCCTCGGACAGCTCACCCGGCGCACCGGTGTCGGGCAGACATTCGGCTATCTCGTCATACACCGCGTCACTGCTCGACCAGCGCTTGTCTGCATGTGCGTGGCGGTGGCGGCTGATGGACAGATTTCTCGTCAGCTTGCCAAGATAGGTAGACAGTCGCGAGGGCTTGTGCGGCGGCATGCTTTCCCAAGCGCGGACGTAGGTGTCGTTGACACAGTCCTCGGCATCCTGGTCGTTTTGCAAAATTGTGTAAGCGATGCTATGGCAATATCTGCCGTATTTACGCGCACTCTCGCCGATCGCCTGCTCGTCCCGCGCATGATACATCGAAACGATCTCGGCATCGGACAGGAGCGCTGTTTGCTCGGATTTACGTTGCATTCTCGGTCACCTCCTTGCTCTTTTTTCAAAGGCCTTCACCCTAATACACGCAATCGGGGCGGGAAAGGTTACATATTTATGAAAATTTTTTTGTAATTGGGAGAAACTTTTTTGAAAAAAAGTTTCTCCCAAACCCTTTTCAAAAAACTTTGAAATGATTTATTTTTGAAACAGATTGTGGGGGAGCAAAATATGGCGTGCTGACGATAATTGTGTTGAATGATTAGACCGATATATTCGCGCAACCTTAATTCAGTCTAAATCTCACACATCTTACGGACCGCCGAGGACGTCGGTCCCTACAGGGTTCGGTGTTCTCTCTGCAAAAAGGGATAGCGGCGAAGCAATGTTTCGACTGCGTCGAAACCGCGAGTTTGTCTTGCCGCCAGGGCGGCATCATTTCGCAAGCGAAATCGCCAAACATCGCGGCTATAGCGAAGCCGCCTCCCTAAAAGCGTCAGGCCCATACGTGCAGAACACGCACAAACCGGGGATCTACAAGGGGGCTTGGAGGCCCCTTGTACACGTTTTCTTTGGGTTTCGGCGCAGTCGAAACAGCGTTTCATTTGGGGTGAACCAAAGAAATGAACAATAACCCGATTATACTCAGAAAGTTATGTTCGCGCAAACTAAACATCCCCCCCGCCCATTATACCACATTCCTCCCCCGCTTGTCAATCCACCGCCCAAGTTGACAAGTAGGACTATTTATGGTATAATACCACTGTAATCAGCGGACATGCCGCCACTCAAGGAGATTTTTACCGTGAAAAGAATTCTTATTCTGCTGCTGACGCTCACAGTCCTTGCGACCGCTTGCCTTGGCAGCTGCAGCACGCTGCCCGAAGCTACACCGCCGGGCAGTATCACCGAGCCCGACACACCGCACACCGCCCCTTCCGACAAAACGGAGGACGAGGATTGCGATAATCACACCGACACCGATGACAACGGGCTGTGCGACGGCTGCGGTACCTCGGTTGTTATTATTCTGAACATGTTTGCCATCAACGATCTGCACGGCAAGCTGTGCGATTCCGCCTCCCAGCCGGGTGTGGACGAGCTGACCACCTATCTCAAAAACGCCTACCGCTCCGAGGAGCACGTACTGCTTTTGTCCTCGGGAGACATGTGGCAGGGCAGCGCCGAGTCCAATCTGACCAAGGGTCTGATCGTGACCGAGTGGATGAACGAGCTGGACTTTGTCGCCATGACGCTTGGCAACCACGAATACGACTGGGGCGAGGATTTCATCAAGCAAAACGCCGCTGTGGCAGAGTTTCCCTTCCTCGCCATCAACGTTTATGACCGCGACACGCAAAAGCGCGCAGAATACTGCGAGCCCTCGGTCCTGGTGCAGTACGGCGGGGCCAGCGTCGGCATTATCGGCGCCATCGGCGATTGCTACTCCTCCATCTCGGGCGAGTTTTCCGGCGACGTATATTTCAAGACCGGCAAAGAGCTGACAACGCTCGTCAAAGAGGAGGCCACCCGCCTGCGTGACGCCGGTGCGGATTTTATCATCTACTCTATCCACGACGGGCACAGCCGCTCATCCTCCGGCACGGGCGTCATCTCCGACGGACAGCTGGCAAGCTATTACGATCCCACCCTGTCCGAAGGGTACGTGGATATCGTATTTGAGGGACATACCCACCGTTCCTACGTGCTGCGCGACGGCGACGGTGTGTATCATCTGCAAAACGGCGGCGACAACGGCGGCATCTCGCAGGCCAAAGCGGTCATCAATTTTGCCAACGGCAAGGTGGACGTGCGCCAGCCGCGCTTTGTCGAAACGGCGGAATACCAGTCGCTCTCAGATGACCCCATTGTAAACACGCTGATGCAAAAATACGACGAGCAGGTGTCGCTCGCTTCGCGCGTGCTTGGCAACAACGATATGCAGCGCAGCGGCAATCAGCTGCGGCAGCTGGTCGCCGATCTGTATCTTGAGGCAGGTCTTGAGGCCTTTGGCGAGGAGTATCCCATCGTTCTGGGCGGCGGTTATCTGTCGGTGCGCAGCCCGGGATATCTTGCCGCCGGGCAGGTCACCTTCTCCCAGCTGCAGGGACTTTTCCCGTTTGAAAACACGCTGGTGCTCTGCTCTGTCCGAGGAAAAGATCTTCTTGACAAATTTATCCACACCTCCAACAGCAATTATTTTGTCAGCTACAGCGACTACGGCAGCAGCGTCAAAAACAATATCGATCCCAACGGCACCTACTACATCATCGTAGACACCTACTCCTCGACCTACGCGCCCAACCGCCTGACCGAGATCAAGCGATACACCCAGGGCGTCTACGCACAGCACCTGCTGGCGGATTATATCGAGGACGGCGGACTCTCGCGCGATGAGCAGAGCATGGTGCTCACGCCCATCTCCGAGGCCTTGAAGATCGGCGCATCCATACCGCCGGGACAGACGACCGAACAAAATTATTATGTGCGCGGTCGCGTGATCGAGATCGAAAACACCACCTGGGGTAACTTGTACATTGCCGATGCATCGGGCAACCGCATCTACGTTTACGGCACCTACAACGAGACGGGCAGCCTCCGCTACGACGCGATGCCAAATCCGCCCAAGGCCGGCGATACCGTCCTTTTGTACGGTCCCATCATGCACTACGCCAACGCGCAAACCGGTGCAGCCAAGATTGAGATCAAGGATGCGCGCGTCATTCCGGAGCAGTAACCAATCACACAAAGTATCAAGCACAAAGAACGAGGGAGACCCGTAAAGGACAGGTCTCCCTCGCGTTTTATTTTGGTTTTAGCCTCTTCCTGCCAGGATTTCGTGGTTCAGAAGGAAGCTCTTATACTCATCCATGGTCGGGACGCGACCGTTTTCCTTGGCGAAATCACGCACGTAGGTCTCGCCTGCCCACAGCAGATCCGAGGTCTTTTGATACAGCTCCGTTTCCTCGCCGTCGGAATTGACCAGCCAGAAGCCGCGGCTGGAGCCGTCCGCCAGTTTTTCGTTGCAGAACATCTGCCAGTACAGGATGAACTTGACCTCGCTCTTGAGATACTTGGCCAGAATGTTAAGGTTGACCTCGCAATGGCGTTCGTCATCAAAGCCACAGTTGGCCGCCGGCTGCGCCACCTCACCGATAAACACGCGCGGACCGGGCACGCCGTCCTTGTCGGGCAGGTTTTCGTAGATCAGATCGATCACCTGGGCAATCTTGTCGGCAGAAGCGTCCATGGTGTCGTAGGCGGAATAGGAAACGTAGTCCACGTCCGTATGCGGCAGAACGCGGTTGACCACGCGGTCAAAGCTGTCATTCAGCGCGTCGGACGGACGGTTGACCTCGACGTAATTCCAAACCTCAACGTTCTCGTGGGGGGTGTCGCGCTTGGCGTCGTCCACCGCCTTCTGGCGGTTGTTCAGCCAGGCGATCATGCCCTCGGTCACCACATCGCTGACCTCTTTTTGGGCGGTGTTGTAGTTGTCAATGTAGTACCAGTCGCCCTCCCAGTGGCCCAGATAAAAGGTCTTGCCCGTGCCGTTATAGGTAGTGAGCAGCTTTTTGGTGTAGGCGTAGAAGGCATTGTAGTCTGCCTTGGCCTCGGCGTCGCTGTAGCCGTCCTTGAAGTAAGGATCGGAGCGATACCACATAAAAACGTAATCAAAGTCGTGCTTTTCCAGCACCTGGTCGACCATGTTGTCATCGGTGGCATAGAACTTGATCATGTTGGAGCCCCAGGCGTCAATCTGCTCGGCCAGCTCCATCAAGGGGGAAAGCTCGGTAAACTGATAGCCCGGATTGAAGGCCTGCGTACCGATCATATAATTGTAATTTTCAATATCCTGCTTCAATTTGATCGCCTCCAGTTCTTGTTGGGTTGGGCCGTCGTCTACAGGCGGCACCTCGGGATCGGGTTCGGGTGTGTCTGTCGGCTGCTCGTCGGGCGTTTGCTCCGGCTCCTGTTCACAGCCGACCAAAGCTATGGCAGAAAGCAGCATCATTCCTGCCAACAGCGCGCAAAGAATTCGTTTCATAATAGCCTCCTTGTTGTGTATTGAGGGAGTTGGGGCACTGCCCCAAACCCCGTTCAAGAAACTTTTTGAAAAAAGTTTCTTGAAAATCTTCAAAAACTTAACTAACTTTTTGCTCTATCCTGTGGGGCAGGGGCCCCACATGGACTCCCGCTCCGCCCAGACAGAACAGAAGCGCTAAAAAATCAGCTTAATCCATTTTCCAAAAGTTTTTGGGATTCTTAAACCCTTTTTTCAAAAAGGGTTTAAGCCCGCGGAGCGTGGGGTGTGGGGCAACGCCCCGCATAGTGTCATCTACAATTACTTCCCTGCCTTGACCTTTTGTGCACGAACGTCGGTGCCAAGGAAGAGCAGGATCTTGTACTCGCCGAACAGGCGGCTGGTAATGCGATCCCAGTAGCGGCGGCGCAGCTCGTCCTGCATCAGATTGGTGCTGATGATGGTCGGACGGCGCATCGACAGACGGGTGTTAATGACGTTATACAGACAAGAGGAGGTAAACTGGTTCATCACCTCGGTGCCGAGATCGTCTATGATCAAAAGATCGCAGTCGAAATAGCGCGAGGTGTCTGCCGTGACGCCCATGTCGCCGGCCGCACCGCTGTTGCCAAAGCGAACCATCTCAAAATCGCCGACCATAGTGACCGCCGTAGTGTACAAAACGTCGAAGCCGGCATCCAGCACCGTTCTGGCAACTGCCGTCGACAGATGCGTCTTGCCAAGTCCCGTGCCTCCCATCAAAAGCAAGCTGCCGCTGGGCTGCTCATCGCTGCCGGGTCGGAAGGCCTGGGCGTACTCGCGCATGGTGTGGTAGGCATGACTCATGACCCTCCAGGTGCGCTCGTCGGTCTTGAAATACTCCAGGGAATAATTGTCAAAGCGCTGCTCACGCAAAAGTGAACCGAGTCCCGAGGTCTCGTACCCCGCCAGGATCAGCTTCTCACGCATGCAATTGCACATTTTTCCGTCGTCGAGATAGCCCGTATCGCTGCAACGGTCACATTCGTAGCGCAGCGCCGTGTAGTCGGCAGGATAGCCGGCCTCCGTCAGAATTTTCACCTTGAGCGCTTGCAGCTCCTCGTTTTTCTGACGCAGCTGCGCCACAGCAGCCTCACGAGCCTGCGCGTTTTCTGCGTACTCCATGGAAACGCGCATCAGCTCCAGTCCCGTTGCGCTCAGTGCTGCATCCACACCCGCCAATGCCGGCAGCGCACGCCTCACCTCGGCACGGCGACGGTCAGCGTCCTCCCGGGCACGCAAATATTTGCCTTCGTACTCCCGTCGGATGCGACGGTAGTTTTCTTGATTATAGCCCATATGTACTCCTCTTTTTGAGCGAAGAATTCAACTATTAGTTTATTTTCTCGCATTTGCAGTTGTTTTATTTTCCGTCATTCGGCGCATACGACTCACCAAAGCTTCGCTGCAGCGCCGCATCAAAGAAATCATCTGTGTCAAAGCTGTTGCCGGCCTTCGGCGTGCTTGCGCTCTGCTTTTCGTAAGCGGCCTCCGCCTCGTTGATCTGCTCGACCGTCTTCAACCCGGCTGCCGCCCAGCGCTCCAGAATGGAGTTTGCATACGGCACCGAGGCCTTGCCCGTGGCAGAGACGGTTTTCTCGTACGCAATGCGAATGGCGTCCAGCGTAAATCCGTGCGTGCCTGTCCAGGCATCGAACATTTTCTTTTCCTTGGAGGTCAAGGCGCGGCTTCCAAGACCGAACATGGTACGCAGCTTGCCCTCGGCCTCCTCCCGACGCTCCCGCGCCTTGAGGCATTCCTGCAGCGCCGCCGTGTCGGTCACGCCGTCATCGTACAGGGATATGCCGAGATTGACAGCATATCGCAGCGACTTTTTGCCAAGCTTGGCGCAGTGCGCCAAAAGTAGCAGAAGATACTCCTCCTCAAGTCCCAGATAGTCGGCAAGTCCGATCAGCTGGCTGACCTCGTGCGTATTGAAAATTTTTCCGAAAACGTGCGAGCATTCATCGATCAGTGCACGCAGCTCGGCGCGGCGCTCCAGCACCGCCGTCAGCTCCTCTGTCGTGTAGGCGGGTAATGCCGTGGCCGAGGATTTGACCTGTGGCTGCGATGAGCTTGGCGCATTCTCGGGCTCGGACGTCTTGGGCGCCTCTTTGGTAGTCGGCTCGCTCTTTTTACGCGCAGCGCCCTTGGCATTTGCCTTGGATGCATCAAGCTCGATGACACCGGCACCGCGCCAAAAGGCGAGAGCGGTGTCCACATCGGCCACGCTGCAGCTGCATTGCTGTGCCAGATCGGCACTCGTTACGTCCTCCCCGTGCGTCGCGGAGAGCGCCAGCAGCACGCGCAGCGTTGACGCATCGGCGCGTGACATGCTATCAAGAACGGCCTGGGGCAAATTCAGCACGCCGCAGCCGTATTGCAATTTTACCTTCATTGATCGTCTTCTTCCTTTCGCCGTTGTCCGTGGTATATCGCCGTTTCTCCACCGTCGGTTGCATTTTTCTACAGCAGGGAGAACTGTTTTTGGCGAGAACTTTTCCACAAATTCCACAGACTTTTCCACAGCACATCCGTTTTTTCTTGTCAAATCAAGGTTTTTCCTGTGGAAAATTCTGTGAACAACGGTTTTTTTAATTTCAAATCGTTGATTTATCCACAAAATGTGGAGAAAATGTGCAAAAATCGTTTTTTTGGATTTTTCGGTTTTGCAGCCGCAAATATCAACTGCCGGTTTATTTTTTCAACCAATCACATCTCATCCGCCGCACTGGCATTGAGTGCCGTATCGGCAAATAAGCCCGCCCTGTAGCGGAAATATCCGGCTGCCGCGACCATGGCACCGTTGTCACCACACAAGGAAAGCGGCGGCGTCACGAATTTGACGCGGCGTCTGCCACAGGCCTCACTCAGCGCGGCACGCAGATGCGAATTGGCGGCAACGCCACCCGCCATGACCAGCGTTTTGGCGCCCGTTATCTTGAGCGCTGCCATGGTCTGCTTGACAATGCCGTGCACGATGGTCGCCGTGTAGGAGGCTGCCAGGTCTGCGCGGTCGATCTCCTCGCCGCGCTGCCGCGCGCCGTTGATCAGATTGAGCGCGGCCGTTTTAAGACCGCTGAACGAAAAATCCGGCTGCTCTCCTGCCAGTGCCGGCGAGGGCAGAGCAAAGGCGGCGGGGTTGCCCTCATAGGCCAACTTATCCAGCGCCGCACCACCGGGATAGGGCATACCGATGACGCGTCCGATCTTATCAAACGCCTCGCCTGCCGCGTCGTCGCGCGTTCCGGCGATGATGCGGAAGGTCAGCTCGTCCTCGACCATATACAGCTGCGTGTGACCGCCTGAAACTACCAACGCCAAAAACGGCGGCTTGAGCTCAGGGTCGGACAGATACGCCGCTGCCACGTGGGCGTGAATATGGTTGACTGAAATCAGCGGAATATTTTGCGCGAAGGCCAGCGATTTGGCAAAATTGACACCGACCAGCAAAGCACCGATCAACCCCGGATGGGTGGTCACAGCGACCGCACCGATGTCGCGGATAGTCAAGCCCGCCGTGTCCAGCGCCTCGTAGGTAATGCGGCTGACTGCCTCAATATGCGCGCGTCCCGCGATCTCAGGTACAACGCCGCCGTACAGACGGTGCGTTTCGATCTGTGATGCGATCATGTTGGCGCAGATTTCGCGCGTACAGACGCCGTTTTCGTCGGTGTCCATGCGGACGATGGCCGCCGAGGTCTCGTCGCACGAGCTTTCAAGTCCTAAAATATACATACAAATTCTCCCATAAAATAAGCGTCAGCGTGCCGTATTTACGCACGCACGCATGATCAGCGCGTCCTCGACCGGCTCACGGTAAAAGCGCTTTCTGCGTCCGACAGTCTCAAAGCCCTGCCGCTCATACAGTGCGATGGCAGGCGCGTTGGAGGGACGAACCTCCAGATAAATGCTTTCCAGTGTAATGTCAGCGGCAAAGGCAAGCAGCGCGTCAAGCGCAGCCGAGGCGCGGCCGCCGCGGCGATAGTCCGGGTGCGTCGCCACGTTGGTGATGCTTCCCTCCCCGGCGGCGTACTGCATGCCGACGTAGGCTGAAACGGTTCCGTCTGCCTCCACGGCGACAAAGCCGACACCGTACGCCCGGCACAGCGAGAGCAGCGACGACTCGCTCCAGGGCTCATGCGGAAAGCAGAGCAATTCAAGCAAGGCCACGCCGCGCAGGTGCTCCTCGGTCATGCGGCAGACATGAAACTCCCTTGTGCTCATTGAGTGCGCAATGCGTTGTGCAGCGAAACATCGATGGCAACGCAGATCTTGTTGTAACGATCGTACAGGAAGTAGCGACCGAGATTGGTCTCCACGCCGTCGATCTCATCGTAAATGTCCTCGGCGTACTCGATATACGTCATGCAGTAGTACAGCTCCGGCAGGTTGCTCGCCGCAAAGCGAACGGTATAGGAATAAGCGCGCGTCTGATACGAGGGATAGGAAACCTGCACACCGTGCAGGTATGCGTCGGTCAATTCCTGCAGAAGGGAAACCTCGTTTTCATCCTCCGCCTCCAGCGTCAGCGTCGGAATTACCGAACCGTCGGTAGAATAAATCAACACACGGTTGATATTCATATCCTCGAACGTGGGAATTTGTAAATTTTCATTGACGTAAACGCCGTAGTAGGTCGAGCCGAGGTAGTTCTCGGGCGGCAGCGCTCCAACGGTATGCAGCGTCGTTTTCAATCCCGAGATTTTGAAGGAGGCGTACTCATCTCCCAGGTTCGAGGGCTCGTAGCAGGGCGAGAGCGGACGGTAGGTCACGCCCGTCTTGCGGTCGGTGTAGGTGTCATTGTCATTGACCGTCAGCCGGTGCGCTCCGCAGGAGCAAAGCAGCACGGCACAGCCGAGCACCAAAATAAGTGCGCGGCAAAGCTTCGATAATTTCATAGGTATAAAATCCTTTCTGTGCGGCTCAATATCCGAACTTGCCGGACAGCGAGTCGTCATCGTCGATCCATTCCTGCACGTCGACAATGCGGAACTCGTCAGCAGTATCGCGGAAGACCACCTTGGTAATGCCGGCGTTGATGATCATGCGCTTGCACATCATGCAGGAGCAGATATTCTGCACCAGCGTGCCATCCTTGGGGTCCACGCAGGACTGGTACAGCGTCGCGCCAAGCATCTGATCGCGTCCGGCGGCGATAATGGCATTGGCCTCAGCGTGTACCGCACGACACATCTCGTAGCGCTCACCGCGCGGAATCTGCAGCTTCTCTCTCATGCAGAAATTGAGATCGGAGCAATTTTGGCGACCGCGAGGAGCACCGTTGTAGCCGGTGGAAATGATGCTGTCATCCTTGACGATGATGGCACCGTATTTTTTGCGCAGGCAGGTGCTTCGCTCGGCAACCGTCTGGGCGATGTCAAGATAATAGTTGTGCTTGGATACGCGTTCCATATGTATTCCCTTCTCTCCCGTGGGGAGCGTAAAGATATTCACTATATATTATAGTATAAAACCAAGCGAAAATCAAGGGCTTTTTGAAAAGTTTGTGGCGTATGTCGGATAAAGTCGTATTTTCCGCCCTTGTGTCGACATTCCGGCGCACCCGTCGCTAACTTTTTGCGAAAAAACGGAAAATACCGCTTGACACCGCGACCGTTTTGTGGTATACTATTGCTGTTATGGATGTTCATAGTGGGGTGTCGCCAAGCGGTAAGGCACAGGACTTTGACTCCTGCATTCGTCGGTCCGAATCCGGCCACCCCAGCCAGAAAAAAGCACTTGCGCAAGCAAGTGCTTTTTTCAACTAAATCCGCCGTTGGCGGAAGAAATCCACCTTCGGTGGATGAAATCGCTTTGCGATGAAATCCCGCTTCGCGGGGATAGGAGAGGCGGATTTAATTTCATCTGAGGCGGAACGCCGAAGATTTCATCCGAGCAGAGCGAGGATTTCATCGTGCGAAGCACGATTTCATTCTTTTCGGGTCTGTAGACAGATTGGAGCCGACGAAAGCCTTGAAATGTTTAAAAAATTGTGGTATAATGAAAGCAATATATTTGGCTGGTTAGTGATTGGAGGTTTGAATATGAGCATCAATAATAGCAGCAATGAAATATGGAAAGCATGGCAAAGTTATTCTGGATTTGAAAATCGCTCATTCCGTTTTACAAATGATATGCGCCCGCTATTCTATAAATGGCTCGGTATTACTCCTGATAGCTATATATTGGATGCAGGGTGCGGGACAGGTGTGTTCGCGCGTTATTTGGCAGCCGATATAATCGACGGTCATGTGGACGGATTTGATATTAATCCAGGCTTCATTGAATTTGGAATTCAAAAGCTCAAAGAACTTAATTTGTTTGATAAAGTAACTCTGCGTCTTGATGATGGATTTAATTTATCGATTCCCGACAATACTTACGACGCAGTAACAAACTACACTTACATTGGCGTTTTGTCTGATCCTGTTGTGGGATTAAAGGAAATGATTCGTGTATGCAAACCAGGCGGTGTTGTGTCTTGTGTCGTAGCTACAAACGCTATACCTCGTATTGTATGGCAAGGGGATTATCCTTTTGAAGGCGCAAATGAGCTTCAGCGCTTATCCAATGAAGAACAGCATATCTTTTCTAAATTTGCGCGAAAAAACACAGATTTTAATCAAAGTGGCGAGTGGCATGCTTTGCGTTATCCCAAAATGTTTGAAATATGCGATTTGAAGCATATTGAAATCCATCCGTTTGCATATACGTTCAATTATAACGATGAAAAATATCCCCTTGAATACAGACAGGAATTGCTGAAAAAAGAAATTGAGGACGATATTGCTTGGATTACATCGCGATATAATGACAAAAAATATATTTATGCGGAACACGGATTTGACGATCTTAAGCTTAACCGTCTAATCGAATTGATGCAAATAAAGTTAGATTATATATCCCGCGATTTTGCAAATGATCACAGTTTCGAATGGACTGGGGGATTCAACTTTATTGTTACGGGTATAAAAGAATAATAATTTTACATAGACTTCGCTTGCATGCGTGGTGTGAAAAGTCCGGTAGAACGCGGAGTCTTTTAACTCCCATCATCGCCAAGGTCTTCGCTTCCCCGGCGCGAAGGCATTCCTTACCGTCTTTTTTCGAAATGCGGTTGAAAAGTCTCGGTGTTCGTGGTATAATAGAGTCAGAAATCAAGAACGGGGTACATGTATATGGAAAGCATTCGAGAATTATACAAGATCGGGCGAGGTCCGTCCAGCTCGCACACCATGGGGCCATTTAAGGCGGCAACGCGCTTTTCGGAAAAATATCCCGATGCGGATGCTTTCCGTGTCGTGCTGTTCGGCTCGCTGGCTCTGACCGGCAAGGGACACATGACCGACGTTGTCATTCGCGAGGCGCTGGGCGAGCATACCGAGGTCATTTTCGACAAGACCTCTCCCACACCCATCCATCCCAACACCATGTCGCTTACCGCGCTGAAGGATGGCAAGGCTATAGGCTCAACCAACGTCTACAGTATCGGCGGCGGAAGCATTCTGTTCGACGGCGATCAAAAAATCGAGACCCCCTCCATATATCCGCACTCCAATTTCACAGACATTGCGGAATACTGCGACAAAAACGGCCTGCGCTTCCCCGACTACGTGGAAATGGTAGAGGGAAAAGAGATTTTTGATTATTTGATGAGCATTTGGCTGGTCATGAAAAGCTGCATCGATCGCGGTTTGCGCGCGCACGGCGAGCTCAAGGGTGGACTGAACATCATGCGCAAGGCACATCACCTCCACCAGCAGCGTCACATCGATGAATCGGCGCAAACAAGAGAAAACCGCTTGGTCTGTGCTTACGCCTTTGCCGTCGGCGAGGAAAATGCCGCCGGTGGCGAGATCGTTACCGCGCCTACTTGCGGCGCGTGCGGCGTCGTCCCGGCGGTGCTCCGCTACATGCAGGAGCAAAAGGGCTTCTCCGACGATCAGATCGTTCGCGCGCTTGCCACCGGTGGTCTGATCGGAAACATCATCAAGACCAACGCCTCGATCAGCGGCGCGGAGTGCGGCTGTCAGGCCGAGATCGGCAGTGCCTGCTCAATGGCTGCCGCCGCCCTGGCCGAGCTGTTCGGTATGGGCATTGAGCAGATCGAATATGCGGCCGAGGTCGCCATGGAGCATCATCTGGGGCTGACCTGCGACCCGATCAAGGGTCTGGTGCAAATCCCCTGCATTGAACGCAACGCCGTTGCTGCCATGCGTGCCATCAATGCGCTTTCCCTGTCCAACTTTTTGGCGAGCATGAGCAAGATTTCATTTGATACCGTGGTCAAGACCATGTACGAGACGGGAACGCACCTCAAAAGCGAGTACCGCGAAACCTCCGAGGGCGGACTTGCCAAGCATTATATACATTCATAATCTGCGCCATGTTTATCATTTGATTGATTTTCAAAAAGAGGTGTCCGATGAGCAATTTAATTCTTCACGAGTATAAAATCCACGTTCCCGGGGTCGCGCCTAAGGTGCTCTACCAATTCAGCGACGTCCATCTGTGCCTTTCGGACGAGCTCTCTACGCCCCAGGAGTGTGCCAAGGCGGCCGAGAAAACGCAATACTGGGTGACGGGGCGCCTTGGTTTTGCCAAGGGGCACGGCGAGCCGCACGACGAGGAAAATCCCATTGCGGCGATTACCTATTTTGAGGACATGATGCAAGCCGCTTCGGCGGACGGCGACGCTTTGATCATCGCGGGAGATCTGTTCGAGCACATCAACACCGCCAACATCCGTTGGTACGAAAAGCGCTTCGCTTCCCTGCCCATGCCACACGTATTTGTGGGCGGCAACCATGAACCGCTGACATCCGTTCCCGACCAAGGAGAGATGGCCAAAATCAAGCAACCCTTGCAGCTGCTTGACCTTGGGGATATCCTTATCGCCGGCTTTCACGATGCCAAGCGCGTCATCACGCCGGAGCAGCTGGACGCCTTGCGCGCGCTGCTCGCGCAGCCCAAGCCGATCATCCTTGCCATGCACATTCCCATTCAGGTCGAGGGCAACCGGCCGCACGCGCAATGCGACGATTATTTCCGCCTCAACCACGCCCAGGCGCCGGAAGAAAACCTGCAGTTCATCGATCTGATCCGCCAAAATGCAGGAAAAATCGTGGCGGTTCTGGCAGGACATCTGCATTTTCTCAACACCTGTGAGTTGGCACCCGGGCTGACGCAGTACGTCTCCTCCCAGGGCTTGCTCGGCAATCTCAACCGTTACGTCATCGGCGAGTAAGTCAGGTAGATTTTACGCAGAATGATACCCCAAACAGCATACACAAAGGAGTACGAGCGTTTGTTCGTGCTCCTTTTTGCATGCCCGTCTTGTTGTGAATTTTCTACAAAAGCATCCATTCGTGTCAAACCATACGGAAGCATTTTGTTCAAAACGCTGAAAACGCATTTTTTGTCAAAAAAATGCGAAAAAGAGGTGTTATTATCCTGTATTTTATGTTATAATATTATGTGTCTATATAATAGATGTAGTGTGCCGCAAAGGAGGAGATCATGATCAGCGATTTGCAAAAAGCGAATATGTTAAAACGGATATCGGCGTACATTTTTGATTTCATCCTGCTTGTGACGCTTGCCGTCGGCATTGCCGCGCTACTGTCCGGTATGCTGGGCTACGATGACTACACCGCGCAGCGGCAAGAGCTGCGCGCCGAATTTGAGGCGCAATGGGGTGTCAGCTTTGACATTCCAGAGGAGGACTACGCTAAGCTGACGGACGAGCAGCGTGCCCTTTACGACGAGGCCTACACCACCTTCGCGACCGACGAAAAGGTCAACGGGCTGGATGTGAAGATCATCAACCTGACGCTTTTGATCACGGTACTCAGCGTTCTCATTCCCTACCTGCTCTTGGAATTTTGGGTGCCGCTGCTGTTTGGCCACGGACGGACGCTGGGCAAAAAGATTTTCAGCATTGCCGTCATGCGTGTGGACGGCGTTCGTCTGAGCACCTTCCAGCTGTTCGTGCGCACCGTGCTTGGCAAGTACACGCTGGAAACCATGATCCCGTTGTTTCTCGCCCTGCTTCTGATATTCACCATCATGCCGCTGGCTTGTATGGTCGGACTGGCGCTGCTGGCACTGCTGCAGCTCTCGTTCCTTCTGACGTCCCCCGCGCGCACGGTCATTCACGATATGATCGCCGGCACGGTCACGGTGGACTTTGCAAGTCAGATGATCTTTGACACTCCCGAGGAACTGCTTGCTTACAAGGAAAAGCTGCACGCCGAGGCCGCACAGCGCGCGGCGTATTAAATCCCGAAAACAGAAAATAAAATTTATATACACTTTTCAG
>JAFTSR010000127.1 GCA_017467225.1 Clostridia bacterium
CAAGAACCTTTTTGAAAAAAGGTTCTTGGAACTCCAAAAACTTTTGGGAAAATGTATTGCTAAAGTTTTTGCTTTAACAGTTATTCCAAGCCAATTGCAACGTATCCATGGGGCCCCTGCCCCATTCGTTTGGTAAATAATTTATTATGCGTTGGAACGGGAGGAGCAAGCCCCTCCCCTACCGATTCGATATTCTTTCCGTAGAAAACCCTTATGTTTTCGCCGTCCTTTTTGAGGCGGCGAAAGCAAGATTTGTACTTGGCTCAAACCGCGTGCGGTTGAGCAAAAACGCGACAGCGTTTTTGTGAGTAGCGCGCGACCACCACGGGATACGTAAGGGCAGAGCCCTTACGAACGTTTTCTTTGCTTCATTTCTTTGTCGTTTGACAAAGAAATGAAGATAAATCTATTAACGTCAGAACGCTCTGTTCGCACCACCTAAATTTCCAAAGAAAGACATCCTATGACCAATCAACACACCGCGGGGATATATCTACATATCCCTTTTTGCATACAAAAATGCCTCTACTGTGATTTTTGCTCCACCCCGTCGGCCAATACTGCCACCATGGAGCAATACACCGCCCGCCTCGCCGCCGAGCTGCGCCATACCGCACCCACCGCATCCGCGCAAGCCTTCGATACCGTCTATTTCGGCGGCGGCACACCAACCACCCTGCCACCCTCAGCACTCACCCACCTCTTGCAAACCGTCAGGAGCTGCTATACGCTGACCCCCGACGCCGAGATTACCCTGGAATGTAACCCGGCCACCGCAGATGCCGCCGATTTTTCCTCGCTCCGTGCCGCCGGCTTTAATCGTTTGAGCATCGGCGCGCAAAGCTTTGACGACCGCGAACTGACCTCCCTTGGGCGCGCCCATCATGCCGCCGCCATCGAGGAAACAGTCGCCGCCGCACGAGAGGCAGGCTTTGAAAACATCTCCCTTGATCTCATGTACGGCATTCCGCACCAGACCAAGGAAAGCTTCGCCGCCTCGCTGGAGAGAGCCATCGCGCTGGACGTTACACATCTGTCGGTCTACAGTCTGATTGTCGAGGAGGATACGCCGTTTTTCGCCTGCCGTGACACGCTGCCGCTACCCGACGAGGACACGCTGTGCGAGATGACCGAGCTTTTGCTGCACACCCTGCCCCCTGCCGGCTATCACCGCTACGAGATCAGCAATTTTGCACGCGACAGCTACCGCTCGCGCCACAATCTGCACTACTGGAACTTAGACGATTACCTCGGCTTCGGTCCTGCTGCGCACTCACTTTGGCGCGGTGTGCGCACCGGTCACAGCCGCGATCTTGCCGCCTATCTTGACGGCAGAGATATCACCGAGCCGGAGGAAACGCTGACCGAGCGCGCTGCCATGGACGAGTACGTCATGCTGCGCCTGCGCCTTGCCGACAGCATGGAAAAAGCGACCTTTACCGCCCACTTCGGCACGGACTTTGACACTCTGTACGGCGACCGTGCCGCCCCCTTTGTCGCCGCCGGGCTGCTGACCAACAGCGCCGAG
>JAFTSR010000128.1 GCA_017467225.1 Clostridia bacterium
ATCCACACGCTATCCGATGCACTTCAGATCATCGAGGCCGTCCCGCAGCATATAGCCCTCGGCGTCAATCCCGATACTTACCATATTCTTGAGGGCGCGGATCCCTTCGACGCGCTGAGCCTGTCGGCGGATCGCCTCTTCCACGTGCATGTCTGCGCCCCCGACCGCCACTACCCCTCCCTCGCTCGCCCCGCCGAGGATAACGACCTCTACCGCGCCTTTTTCCGTGCGCTGGACGCCGCCGGCTACCGCGGCACGCTGAGCATCGAGGGCATTGCCACCGATATGCGTGCCGAGCTGCCCGAGGCGCTTTCTATCCTCCGCGCCGCCATGCAGGACGCCTGAGCGCTGTTTCGAAACAAAGTTTTAAGAAATTTTGAACAAAATTCACGAAAATTTTATAATTTCTTCATTTTTCGCTTGATTTTTCATTTCTTTTGTGATAGAATATAGGGGTAAACCCCGAAAAGCACAAAGGAGGTGAGCGACGTGGGATGGATCAACTGCTCTGATTTTCATGCGCAGGGGCTTGAAATGTTATCTGCGACGAGAGGCATGTGGCTGCTGGATAACCTGCTCACGATCGCGATTGTTACGGCACTTGCCGTCATCTGTGCTTTTGTCGGATACATGTTCTTCCGCAGAAAAAAGCACCACTGACACCTCTGTGCCACAGCACAGTACGCCACAAAGCAAGCATGGGGAGCGTTTGCCGCCACACGGCGCACGGCTCCCCTTTTTAACGACAAAACGAAAGGACTGTTCGTATGAAATACATGATCGCATCCGACCTGCACGGTGACGCCGTCTGCACCCGCGCTCTCCTTGACCGCTTTGACAAAAGCGGTGCACGCCGCCTTTTGTTGCTGGGAGACCTGCTCTACCACGGCCCCCGCAACGATCTGCCCGCCGGCTACGCGCCCAAGGAGGTCATCGCGCTGCTCAGCCAATACCGCGACGCGCTGCTTTGCGTGCGCGGCAACTGCGACACCGAGGTGGATCAGATGGTACTGCCCTTCCCCATCCTGTCCGAATTTGCTTTGGTTGAAACGGGGCGACATCTGCTTTGCCTGACCCACGGTCACAAGCACGGCGAGGACAATCCACCACCCCTGCGTCCGGGCGAGCTTCTTTTGTGCGGCCACACCCACGTACCTGCCTGCCGCCCGATCGGTGCACCGGAGTGCCGCAATTATTACGTCAATCCCGGCTCGGTCTCCATTCCCAAGGACGGCTCTCCCAAAAGCTTTATCCTCTACGACAGCGACGACGGCAGCCTGTCCTTCCGAACCTTGGCAGGGGAGGAGTACCGGAAAGAGATGGTATAAAAAGAAAAAATGCGAGGGAAAACTTTTTGGAAAAAAGTTTTCCCTCGCGCTCCCTTTCAAAAACTTTGTATCCGTTTATGGGTAAACGCTTTAACGGTTCTGTTCTGTATCAGATCAGTTCGTCATCCATGTGGGGCCCCTGCCCCACAAGAAAGCGATAAAAGATATAAGTTTTTGGGGTTTCCAAAGGGACTTTTTTCAAAAAGTCCCTTTGGCAGGGCTTGGGGCAGCGCCCCAACTTCCCATCCCCAAAAACATCAGCCACAG
>JAFTSR010000129.1 GCA_017467225.1 Clostridia bacterium
GACCTCCACCGCCAAAACGCTGGCTGAGGAGGGCTGTCCCGAAAACTATACGCTGATCCACGACTCCCACCACAAGGTCGCGGATTACGTCAAGGAGCCCTACCGCGCAGGCATGTTCAATCTCGGTTACCTGCCCGGCGGTGACAAGCGCATCACCACCATGCGCGAGACTACGCTGCCTGCCATTGAGGCGGCAGTTTCCCTGCTCGCGCCCGACGGTATTCTCAATATCGCCGTCTACCCCGGTCACGAGGAAGGCGAAGCAGAGGGCAAAATGATCTGTGAGTACCTCTCCTCTCTGTCCCGTTACCGCGTCTGCGCAACGCTTGTCAAAATTCTCAACTCTCCCACCTCGCCCTACTTTATTATGGTTGAGACCAAGCCGCCAAAGGACACGCCGCGCACATAAGCATCCGTCCGTTGTCCGCGAGATCCACCCGCATACGCGGGTGCCCTTCGGGTTTCGACTACGCCCGCCGTTTCGGCTTTGCCGAAACGTGTCACCCTGAGCGAAGCCGTGCGCCGGCACGCGAAGTCGAACTGCGAAGCAGCACCGAGCGAAGCGAAGGTGGGGTCTAGGGCGGGCTCCGCTCAAGATGACTCCCACCGCGCACCTGATACCCCTATCCCACCGAAAGGAAGGTTCTCCGATGAAGGAACAGCCTCGCCGCCCGCAAGAGAAATACAGCCTTGATCTTTCCTACGACGACGATTTTTTCGATCTGCCGCCGTATGAGCCACATACCGAAGAGCCGGCACCAAAAGCCCGGGAGCACGTCAGCATCGCTGAGACCGCACGCTCGGCCGCATCGGCGCTGCGCGGTATCAACTGGCACCGCCATCTGCTCACCCCCATCCTGTCGCTCATCCTCACCGCCATCGTCGTACTGATCGCCTACGGCGCTGCCACAGGCACACCGCCCGACGACAGCGAAACCACACCGCCCGACGTGCCGCCCGTGGCCGAGCCTGACCCCGAACCCGAGCCTGAACCGCAGCCGGAGCCGGAGCCGCAGCCCGAGCCCTACGATTACGCCGCCGACGTCAGCGCCTATATGAGCGCGATTGAATATGCACCGGCCAAGGCGGATATTCTACTGCTCAACAAGCAAAATCCACGTCCCAATTACGCACCGGAGCGAATGCAATCCCTTGATGCCGCCTACACGCTGTACGGCAAATCGATCGACCTTGAGGTCACCACCGCCGCCGCACTGCAGGCCATGCTGCTTTGCATGCGCGCCGAGGGCATCACCGACACGTATGTGACCAGCGGCTACCGTTCCTACACCTACCAGTCACAGCTGTTTGCCGTGTACGTCAACCAGGAGATGAGCAAAAATCCCACGCTGACGCGAGAGCAGGCCTCTGCCGTCGCCGAGCGCTACTCTGCCCGTCCCGGCTACAGTGAACATCAAAGCGGTCTTTGCGTCGATCTGATGACTACAACCATGGGAAGTCTGGACGAAAGTTTTGAAAAAACCGCGGCCTTTGCCTGGCTGCAGGAAAACGCCGCGCAGTTCGGCTTTATTCTCCGCTATCCCAAGGAAAAGGAAGACATCACCGGCTATATCTACGAGCCCTGGCACTACCGCTTTGTCGGCAGAGCCGCAGCGCTGGAGATTAAAGCCGCTGATCTGACGCTGGAGGAATATCTGGGCGTGGCTGAATAATTTATAAAGAGCAAAAGGAGCACCGCTGAAGCGGTACTCCTTTTCTGTTTCAATCGTTTTGGAGACTCGGGTGCGAGCCACACTCGGCATTCCCATCACACCTTCTCGTAAACGGGGATCTTTTCCGTCGTTACATCATGCCAACCGGCAGCCACGGGCTCCTTGGTATAGAAGTCCACCCACTCGCCTGCAGGAATATAGACGCGGCGGCTGTCGCTCTCGGCTGTCATGGGCGCAACCAGCAGCTTGTCGCAGAACAGATATTCGTCGTCAATATTCCAGGTCTCGGCATCGTCCGTCCAGTCCATAACCAGCGCACGGATGGGTGGCAGACCGGTCTTGGCGTAGCGGTTGTGCGCCTCCATCAGCATGGGGATCAACGACTCACGCAGCTTGAGCAGCTCACGCACCTCGTTCTCGCAGTCGTAGATAAACCACGGGCACTTCTCCTCGCAGTTCCATGCATTGACCAGACACTGCGTCGAGAAGACCAACGTCTGCATACGGCGGAGCAGCTCCTTCTGCGAGCCAACCGAACGCAGCTCCGGCGACCAGAGAATACCAGAGAAGCCCTGATTGACCACGCCGCGGATGAACTGCTGGTGATCGTACAGGTCGCTGTACAGAACAAACGGATACGACGCGCAAAGAGCACCCATGGAGCGAACCGAGGACATGGTAGGATGATCTCCCAATGCCTCTTGGATAGCCTGCACGTAAAGCGTGCCGAGCAGCTGACGCATCAGCTCACCATCTGCACCGCCGGGGAATTCCGAGGTGGTCGGGAAGGACCATGCGCCGGTGTAGTCCGAGCCGTCGCACTCGTCCAGCTTGAAGCCGTCGATGCCAAGATCCACCAGCACGCTGCGGTGATAGTCGGCAAATACCTTTTTCGCCTCGGGCAGCGTAAAGTCGGGCACAAGACCGTTCCAGACCGGGAAATTACCGGCATAGGGCAAAAGATCCTCATAGATCGGCGAGGTGGGGTGCGTGAAGCAATGCTCCCACAGATTGACGTGGTAGTTCATATCGCGCAGCTTTTTCACCATGGCACCGAAGTTGGGAAAACGCTCGGGCGAGGGGATGTAAGAGCAGGAGTAGGTCTTGGTCTGCCAGCCGGGCTCAAGACCGATGATCGAGCAGGGCATGTCGTGCTCACGGAAATGATCCGCCATTTCCAGCACCTCATCCTCGGTGAATTTGTAGTAGCAGCGGAACAGCATGCCAAGTCCCCATTCGGGCACGGTACAACCGCCACCGGAAAGCATATTATACTGGCAAACCACATCGGTGATATTCTTGCCCTCCATGACATACAGATCAACACCCTTTGCGGCAGGAACGAGGATGCTCATGACAACAGCTCCCTCCTCCTTGCGCTGCGCGTAGAGATCGGTCGTGCTGCCTGCCATGCCGCCGTCGGTTGCGTTACCGCTGACACGGGGATAGCCGCAGTACATCTCAACCGCACGCGCGGTATCAAGATAGAAGCCGCGTCCCTTGGAAGTGACAACGAAGGGCACGGGTGCATGGCTGTCACCCGTCGGCTTGATGGGGTCGGAGTTGTTGCGCAGGATCATCTTTTTGCCGCGGTGGTTAAAGCTGATCAGCTGCAGACCAAGTCCGTAGACCTGCTCGTCGGGCGCCAGCCAGAACTCCAGCAGCACACCGCGCGCGGTCTGTCGGTAAACGATACTTGCAGGATCAAAGGTGATCGCACTTTCCTGATAATCAAACCCCTTGCAGTAGCGGGAAGGAACAATCTCCTCCGGCGTGCCAAACGTAATTTTTTTCATTTGAAATTCTCCTTGCTTAATATCAATAGTCAAAAACCACCATCTGATGGCAATCGATCACAGGAACAGTCAGCGTGACGGTGCCGTTCTCTGCCGCAAAGGGCAGCTCCTCGCCCGAGGGGGCCAGATAGGCACGCTTGATCGGTCGATCGGTGCGCAGCGTCAACGCGACGTTATACAGAGGAATAATATCCTCGATGATCTCCACACCCGTGCCGCGCTTGACCGGCGTTGCGTACAGCAGATGGCAGACGTAGCGGTTCTCTGCCGCCTGATCCATCAGCGTGATGACACCCTGCGCCGGCAGGTTGGTCTGTACGGTCTTGATGCCGTCCAGCAGCGCGTCCAGCGCCAGATGAACTGCCTTTTTGTTGATCAGCATGCCGATCTGCGCATAATCCGCAAAGATTTCCCATGCGACATATGCGCCCTGCGTTCCCACCGTAATCGCGGCGGAGTCGGGGGAGAGATTGTTCGGCGTATTCTGATGCGAGCAGAAATGCTCGGCGGTGCGGTTGAAGTAAGGCGGCTCGACCACAGCCAACACACGCGCGCTCTTTGCGGGCTGCACACGGTAGCACTTGCCAAAGACAGCGTAGGCAGCATCCTCCACGGTGATCGGCTCATAGGTATCGGTCGGGCGCAAATAGTTGGGATGATACGCGCTCTCGCCCTCCCACACGGCGCCAAGGTCAAAGGCAAAGGCATCGCCGGCCTCGTTCAAGGCGGAGGCACCCGTCGCCAAAATTTTGCCGCCACCGGCAACGTATGCCTGCAGCTTGGCAAGCAGCGCAGCGTCGGTCTTGATGGCATCGGGAAGGATCAGCACCTTGTAGGGCGCAAAATCCGACTCCTTGTCCAATACGTCGAAAAGATAGTTCCCCTCCAGTAGCATGCGAACCACACCTGCGTCGGTCTTGTCCGCCGTCGGGCAGCGACCGATGCAGGACTCCAACGACAGCACGCCAACGTCTGCCACGGCATGCACGCCGTCCAACCAGGGCTCTTTTTTCTCAATCTCGGCGTATGCCGCGCCGATCAGCTTGTACGTAGCCATCTCCATGCGCCCCGACGGATGGCACTGGTCTCCGATCGAGCACTTGGCGCCGTTGGCAACCGACAGTGCGCATTCGTAGCGCAACGCGTTGGGGTGCTTGAAGCCGCCAAACTCTCCCCAGGAGCGGTGGAACTTGCCCGTCATACCGAGATAATCCACGCCGAACTGCTGTACGTAGCGTGCGGAAAGTGGGAAATGATCGTATCCCCAGCCGCCGGTCGGGAGCGACTCCAGCTCGTAGTGCGAGCTCATGTTGGCCAGGTCACGGCGACCTCGCGTGATATGACCGCTGTTATGGAAAACGTGAATGGTGGGATCGGTCTCGTCCACCACCTCGCGGATGCGACGGGTATAATTGGCGTGTACACGCTCGGCCAGCGCCCAAATCTCGGTGGGATCATCGGGATTGCGCCCTTCCTCGCGCAGCGTCCTCAGACACGAGCTGCAGCGGCAGGGCTGTACGCCGACGATGTCAAAGAACAAGCCGTCAATGCCCTTGGCGTAATATTTTTGGCAGACCTCTCGCGTCTGCTCCAAAAGAACCTCAAGATACGGCGAATTGAGGCACATACGGTGAAAGCCGGGATGATCAAAATCATGGGGCGAGGAGGTCCAGCCTGCCTCGCTCTCGCCGCGGATCAGCCACTCGGGATGACGGCGTGCCAGCCGCTCGTCCGTACCGGCGGAGATGTAGATGGGCGCCTTGACGCCGATCTCGTGCGCCGCCTCCAGCTGGGCGTCCAAAAGCTCAAAGCCGTTCAAGGTCGGGTGAATTTCGTTCTTCTCCGCATTGAAATATGCCCAGCCGTGGTGGCATTTGGCAAAGATGGTGATGCTGTCTACGTGCCCCACTCTCAGCGCGTCTTGGAACTGCTGTTTGTCAAATTTTGCACCAACCTCAGGGATATGCTCCGAGGTGTGGAAATCCAGATGTACTTGGCGAAATCTCATATCATACCGTCCTTTCCCGTGCCACGCGGCACACGGTCTTAGATGATAACAGTTTACCATATTCTGCCGCATTTTGCAAGAGGTTTGCTCAATTTTTCCAAATCCGCAAGAGAATATTTTTCTCCCACTACCGCACGCCATTGACAAAAAGATACGGCTATGATATAATGATAGCATACAAAAGCTCCATCTTTTATAAACAAGGAGAACTCACCATGAAACGAATGATTGTCTGGATGCTGACCGTCTGCCTGATGCTGCCTCTTATGCTGCTTGTGCCCGGCTGTGTTGCCGTGCCTGACGAGCAGCCCGAGCCCGAGCCGGATCCCACGCCGCAAGAGCCCGATGTTCCCGACGAGCCCGCAAAGCAGCCCGACGAGGCGGTCGATGATGGCTACGCAGATCAGCAAAGCGCTATCACCGATTATCTCAACGTGTTCGGCAGAACGCCACTGATCAACAAAGGGCTGACCATGTTCTGGACCAACAGCGGCTTCTCCTTCGCATTTCGCGGCACGGGTGTGACTGCCAAGATCAACACCTCGACCACCAACAAAACCTACTACGGCTATCTCAACGTCTACATTGACGGTGCCACCACGCCAAATGCCACCATATGCGTCGATAAAAACGGCACCTACACGCTGGCAGAAGGCTTGGAGAACGGTGACCACACCATCGAGGTGCGCAAAAGAAACGAGGCCATTTATGGCGAGAGCGCCACGCTGACGCTCAAGGAGCTCACCGTCACCGACGGTAAATTCAACAAAACGCCGCCCAAGGCTCCGAAATACACTCTGGAATTTATCGGCGACTCGATCACCTCCGGCTTTGGCAATATGGTCACGGATGGCGGCGGTGCGGGAGCCAACTTCTCGACGCACACCCAGGACGGCACAATGACCTATGCCACCATCACCGCCCGTGCGGCTGCCTGCAACGCGTCGGTGCTCTCTCGTAGCGGCATCTGCTACGTGACCGGCTCCGACCGTCCCTCGATGTTCCCCTATTATACCAACACCGCCAATCTCCCCGGCAACGGCGTGCTGGCTGACAACTGGGATTTTGACGCGCATCCGACGGATATTGTGGTCATCAATCTGGGCACCAACGATGCCGGTGCGCGTATCGACGGCAAACCGATCACCGCGACACAGTACCAAGAGCTTGCCTATAATTTCCTTCGCTTGGTTCGCGTCAACAATCCCGACGCCACCATCATCTGGGCGTATGGCATGATGACGCACAGCGGCGGCGACCCCATCAAGGCGGCTGTCGAGCAATGCAACGATGAGGGCGACGGTGAGGTCTACTACTGTCCTCTGCCCGTTATGAACCACAACACAGAGGGCGTGGGCGTGCACGGTCATCCCGACTATCTCTCCCATCTGATCAGCGCCGTCGCGCTGTCGGAATTTTTGGAGGAGAATACCTTCCTCAAATTTGATTATACCCCCATGCTCCGCGACGCGCTTCTGATTGCCGAGCAATATCCCGACGTCGACGCTGACATACTGGCAGACGCCGAGACACTCTTGTCCGGCTCCTCTGACAGCAAGCAAGCCAAGGATGCCGTTTTGGCCATCATTGCAGCGTGCAAATCGGCGTTTGCCGGAAAGTAAAGGAGAATCCTCGATGAGAAGAAAAATTACATTTCGCATACTGATGCTGATCGCCACTCTCGTGCTGATATCCACCGCCATGATCGGCTGCTCACGCTTCGAGCCTCTGCCCATGACAAATGAGGATGGCAGCTTTGCCTATCAGGTCATCCGCCCCGATGTTTCCGGCGATACGGTGCTCAACGCTTCTGTCAGCATACGCAATGCCATGCGAGAGGTCTACGCTACCGAGCCTGTGATCGGCACCGACTGGGTTCATCCCACCTCGGGCAAGGCTGACTTCCCTGAGATTGCCACCGAGGTGCTGGTCGGTAAGACCAACCGCGCCGAGAGCCAGGCGGTCTGGGAGGAGCTGGGTGAGCATGAATATACCGTTCGCGTGGTCAACCAAAAAATTGTTATCCTCGGCAAAACCGACTTCGGCACCAAGCTTGCCACCGATTATTTTATCAGCACCTATTTGCAGCCGGATGTCAAAAACGCCGGCAAAATTCCGCTAACGCTTATGGAAACTTGGGAGGCAGATTACATGTACACCTATACTCTTTCGGGCAGTGGCTCGGAGCTTTACGATTATTCCGTGACTATTGCAACGCTGCAGGGCCTTTACAACCGCACCGCCGAGCACAGACTTTACATCACCAGCAACGATATCTCCGCTTCCGGCTCGACGCTCTCCATGCTCAGCGCCGGCGATCGCTCCCTGTCCAAGGTAGAGAAGATCAAGATCACCTCCCGCGACGAGCTGTTTGAGTTGACGAGTGATTGCGTGGAATCGGTTGCCATCTGGGATCCCAAGGTTCCCGCAACGGTCAACGTAGCAACCACCATCGCCGGCGTGGAAAACGGCATTGTCGCAACCTACGAGCAGTACCAGAGTCTCAAGAGCCTGTTGCCGGACGGTGTCAAGCTGTTTGACCTGCGCGGCAAATTTGACGGCAGCGAGACGGGCAGCGCCAAAAACGACGCTTACCGCTGGGCGATCCGCGAATATCTGGAAACCGGACGCTGCTCGACCGAATATCTCTGCTCCTTTGAGGATGCTTACTATGCGCGCGAGAAAACCAAGGGACAGGTACGCTACACCGTCTGCCGCGATGCCGCCGTCTATTACGGTGCGTTTGTCTTTGACCTCTCTGTCTGGTCGGATGAGCTGCCCAAGGACGACCGCGGTCAGCGCATGGGTCTGGACCTTGAAACCTACAAGCTGATCCTCTCCACGCTGCAAAAGGTACGCGGAGACGACTCTCTGACCGAGATCATGGGCTTCTTCGCGGCTGAAAAATATTGCCTCAACGGCAACGACGACACCTGGGAATCCAAATATTTCGGCACGCAGTTTGAGTGGGATGCCGCGCGCATCTTTACCCCCTACGGCTGCTACTGGAACCCTGTCACCGAGTACGCCTGCAACGTCACCTTCCACAACGCCTACGAGGTCAAAACGCCTCTGAAGCAAAACCGCCCGACCGAGGAAAAGGTGCTGGAGCGCCGTGAGGACAAGGTTTACCTGCTTTTGTGCATGGGTGACTACGATGCCACCGGCTCGCTCTATACCAAGATGATCGCCAACTGGAACCATGAGGCGCGCGGTTCTCTGCCCCTTGCTTGGTCGTTCAATCCCAATCTGATCAAGCACTATCCCGATATTATCGAATATTTCTACAATACCGCTACCGAAAACGACTACTTTGTCACCAACGTCGGCGGTGCCGGATGGTACACACCAAGCGTCGTGCCGGAGAGCCAGTGGCCGGTGGTAGCGGAGCATCACACCAAGTATTTTGAGATGACTGACATCTCGGTCGCCCCCGACATCTGGGATTACCAGACGCTGTCTCCTATTGCAGAGAAGTATATCACAAGCTTTGCCACCACGGGTGCCGGCACGCTGGTCTCCAATCAGCTGAACCGCGGCACGGGTGCGCCCACCACGCCGCACGTCGCGGAAAACGGCTCGGTCATCGACGCGCTTTGCAACTCCTTTGACCGCAATGATCCCGTCAAGTGCGCCGAGGGCTGGAAGAGCGAGATCATCAAGCGCGATCGTTACAACAATGCGACGTTTATGTCGGTGCGTTGCGTTTGGTGTACGCCGCAGCACATTAACGAGTGCGTGGCAGAGCTGCAGAAGCTGATGCCGAACCGCGATATCGAAGTGGTTGATCCGTTTACCTATTACCGTTTGCTTGGAGAGTCGATGGGTAAGTAAGTGGGGGAGCATCAGAAGGTGCGAACAAAGCGTTCTAACTATAGATGATTTATTGTTCATTTCTTTGACACACGTCAAAGAAACGCTGTTTCGGCTATGCCGAAACCCAAAGAAATCGTGTACAAGGGGACTCCAAGTCCCCTTGTAGATCCACCGGTTTGTGCGTGTTCTGCCGCGATGTTTGACGGTTTTGGGCTTGCCCAAAACGGCGGTGTCCAGCCGCCGAGGCAAACTCGACGGTCGCGTAGCGACATCGTATGGGTCTAAAGCTGTCAGAAAGGTTGCTTCGCTGCTATTCCTTTGTGCAGGGAGAGCACTTTACTTAACACCCAGATCAACCATTCTCTTTTCCAAAAGTTTTTGAAAAGGGGGCGCGAGGAGGAATGAGTTTGGCGGTCACGCCGCTTTGCCGCGCAAAGCATCGTGATGACGGCGTTTA
>JAFTSR010000130.1 GCA_017467225.1 Clostridia bacterium
TCTTTCCGTAGAAAACCCCTCCGTTTTCGCCGTCCTTTTTGAGGCGGCGAAAGCAAAGTCTGCACTCTGTTCAAACCGCGTGCGTTTAGCAAAAACGCGGGAGCGTTTTTGCGTGTAGCACGCGACCACCAACGGGATACGTAAGGGCAGAGCCCTTACGCGCGTTTTCTTTGGTTCGTTTCTTTGACGCGCGTCAAAGAAATGAACAACAATATTATTAAGGTTAGAAAGCTCTGTTCGCACCTTCTAAATCCCCCCTCCCTAAATCCCCCCTCCCTAAATCCCTCCCCACATAAATTCCCTCTTGCATCTCTCCCCATTTTATGGTATAATGACATCAGAAATTCCGAAAGCAAGGAAGGATAACCTATATGTACGCCATCGGCTTTGATATCGGCGGCACCAAATGTGCCGTTTCGTTAGGAGAAATCCAAAGCGGCTCCATCCGCGTTCTCCATCGCTTTGAAATTCCCACCACTACGCCCAAGGAAACCATGGACGCTCTCATTCCGTATGCCGTCGAATGGAAAAACACCTACGGCGCAAAAACCGCCGGCATCAGCTGCGGCGGTCCGCTTGACAGCACCACCGGTGTCATCGTCTCGCCGCCCAACCTGCCGCGCTGGCACGGCTTCGCCATCGTGGATTACATTCAAAAAAAGAGCGGCCTTACCGCAGCGCTTGAAAACGACGCGAACGCCTGCGCCGTCGCCGAGTGGAAATTCGGTGCGGGACAGGGCACGCGCAATATGGTCTTCTTTACCTTTGGCACCGGCCTTGGCGCAGGTCTGATCCTTGACGAAAAGCTGTACAGCGGCACGAACGGCAACGCCGGTGAATTTGGCCATATCCGCCTTGCCAAGAGCGGCCCCGTCGGCTACGGCAAGGAGGGCTCCTTTGAGGGCTTCTGCAGCGGCGGCGGCATCTCCCGCCTTGCCGTCATGATGGCTAAGCGCCGCAAAACCATGCCCGCGTGCATCGAAAAGATGGGCGGATATGACGGCGTGACCACCAAAAAGCTGGCTGAGGCAGCCTTTGCCGGCGACCGCTTTGCCAAGTCGGTGTTCAATAAGAGCGGTGAGATGCTCGGCAAGGGTCTTTCACTGGTCATCGATATCATCAACCCCGAAAGAGTGGTCATCGGCGGCGTGTTTATGCGCTCCGGTGCGCTGCTCATCCCCGCCATGCAAAGGGTGATCAATAAAGAAGCGCTGCCCGACAGCGCCGGCGTTTGCGAGATCGTTCCCGCCAAGCTGAGTGAAAACGTAGGCGATATTGCCGCACTGGCCATCGCAGAAGGAGTGAGTGTATGAAAGCAACAACTGAAATGATTTTGAAAGAGCTCAGCGCGCGCTACAGCGCGCTTGGTGCTGTGGAAAACGACGTCCGCGCGGCGTACGAGGCGCTGCATGCCTGCTTTGCCAAGGGCGGTCGCGTCTATCTGTGCGGTAACGGCGGCAGCGCTGCCGACTGCGAGCACATGGCAGGCGAGCTGCTCAAGTGCTTTAAGATCAAGCGTCCCATGACCGACGAATTCAAGGCCGTGCTGCGCGAGTACGGCGAGGATGGCGAGGTGCTGGCGGAAAATCTGGAGGGAGGCTTACCCGTCGTCTCGCTGACCGGGCATGTGGCCTTCTCCACCGCCTTCCAGAACGATAACACCCCTGCTTTGGTGTTCGCCCAGCAGGTCAACGCCTACGGTAACAGAGGCGACGTGCTGGTGGTATTCTCCACCTCGGGCAATTCGAAAAACTGCATCTACGCCACCATCTGCGCCAAGGCCAAGGGACTGACGGTCATCACGCTGACGGGCGGCAGCGGCGGCAAGCTCGCGCCCATGTCCGACGTGGCCATCACTGTCCCCGCCAAGGAGACCTACCAGGTGCAGGAATACCACCTGCCCGTCTACCATTGTCTGTGCGCGATGCTGGAGGAAGAAATTTTCGGAAAGTAAGCGAGGGCGTTTATGAGAGATTATGACATCGAACGGCAGATGTACCGCCTTGCAGTCGAGCTGATCGAGAAGCGATATCCGGTCGGCTGGGGAGGCGCCGGCGTGGTACACACCTCTGCCGGAAACTATTACACCAGCGTGTCCATCGACACGGCCAACTCCTCGGCGGTCGTGTGCATTGAGCTTGGTGCCATGCTGGAGGCGCATAAATTTAACGAGACGGTGACGCATTGCATGTGCCTCATCCGCGACGACGAGAACGCAGAGTTCCGCGTGCTCTCCCCCTGCGGCATCTGCCAGGAGCGACTGCGCTTCTGGGGCGAGGACGTGCAGGTCGCCGTCACCAACCGCGAGGAAACCATCAAATTCGTGGAGCTGCGGGAGCTGCAGCCCTACCACTGGACGCTGGCCTACCAACCCGAGGAGCTGGAGCACTGGGACGGGGAGGCGTGAGTGCGGCCCCAAAGAACAACCCCGACGACTGCACATCGCCGGGGTATTTATATATGGGCAAATCAATCCGCAATCCCCACAAACGCCTCAAAATAGCGTTTGCCAA
>JAFTSR010000131.1 GCA_017467225.1 Clostridia bacterium
AACCAAAAGCGGAAAATTGAGCGCTCCGGCGCTTGCGTTCCCCGATATACATCCAGCACGTAGGACAAAATCTGAAAGGTAAAAAACGACAGACCCATGGGAAAGAGCAGCTTGATATCCCACAATGTCGGCGTGTATTTGAAAAAGGCAAGAGCCGCAAGCTCAGGCAGAACCACCGCCCACATCAGCGCCTGTAACCGGCGGTGCGAGCGCTTTTGGTGCTGCTTTTTTGCCTGCGCATCCAAACTCGCGCGACTCTCTGCCGCTCGTTTTTGAAAGCCGTACAGAAGACGTGCACCCAAAAAGGCATATGTAGCCATCAGCAAAATCAGCAAAAGATTTTCCCAGCCGGCACATAGGTAAAAAAGGAGCGACGCGACAAGCAGGGTTCCCTTTTGCCACCGTTTTGGCAGCAGGTAATACAGGAGCAGCAGCACGGCGAAAAACAGCCAAAATGCACCGCTTGTCAGCCTCATATCTCTCCTCCGTCAAGCATTTGGATCATTTCCCATATAGCCGCAGCCGAATTGAAATGATCCGGCAGCAGCATCTGCGCGGGAATGACCACGTCAAACGCCTCGCACAGCTCGCTGACCAGCGTCACAATATCCAAAGAGTCAAGAACTCCGTCATCGATCAGGGCATTTTCCTGTGCGAAGTCTACGTCGGGATGTATTTGCTGTAAAATTCCGAGTACCGTTTCCATGACTAATCCTCTTTGTTTTCTGTTTCAAATTGCGCTTTTGCGATCGCAAGCAGTCGCATGCGATCTCGCTTTCCGTTTTGCGTGCGCGGAATTGCTTCCACGCGCACGGCATACCTTGGCAGCATGTAGCGCGGCAGGGTGTTCTGTAGCATCCGCATCACTTCCCTCTCCTCCGCCTGACCCTGATAAAACAGAATCAGCTTCTGCACGTCGGCCAAATACACACAGCAAGCGTCTGTGATCTGCGCATATTCCATGGCCTTCTCCTCAATCTCGCCAAGCTCGACGCGGTGCCCCATGTGCTTGATCTGCGCGTCACGGCGACCGAGAAAGATCAGCTCGCCGTGTGCATTATACGCGGCCATGTCGCCGGTGCGGTACACCGTTTCGGGATAATCCTTCTGCAACGGATTTTGCACAAAAGCCGCCGCCGTTTGCTCATGCATAGCATAATAGCCATGCGTCAGGCAGCTGCCGCGCAAATACAGCTCGCCCACCTCGCTCTCACGCCCTTCGCACGGCAAAATGCGTGTGCCTTCATCACCGATCAGCATGGCGTCGGTATTGTCCAGCGGCGCACCGATCGGAATTTTCTCGCCTGCATCAAGAGCGCGATCGGCACGCCAGACGCAGGACATTCCCGTTGCCTCGGTCGGGCCGTACAGGTGATAAAACGTCGCTTCGGGCAGCGCGGCACGCCAGCGGTCGTAGTGAACACGGGGAAAGACCTCGCTGCCAAAGGCAACCAGCCGCAGATGCGTCGGCGGACATACATCAAGCGCGCCAAGGGCAGAAATCTGCGACAGCGCAGACGCCACCCAGAAAATCGCAGTAATGCCGTTCTCACGCAAAAAATTCAAAAGGAGCATGGGCAATGCAAAGCAGCGGCGCGGAATCAGAACCGTTGTCGCACCCAGAACCATCGTCGAAAGTATTTCCTTGAAGGGTGCGTCAAAATGCAAGGGCGACTGACAGCCCAGCACATCGTCCTCACACACGCCAAGCGCCGGCAAAAGCGCCTCGGCATAGTCGATCAGAGCACGGTGGTAGCCCAGCACTCCCTTGGGGACTCCGGTCGAGCCGGAGGTAAACACCATATATATGGGATCGGTGTCGATCTGGCGGCGGCGCACCGCAGCCAACATATTCTCGTCCGCACCCTCCTCTGACACATCATCAAACGCCAACGCGCAGGGAGAAAGTGCATCGGCAGATGCGCGGTGGGACTCGTCAAAAAGAACGGCACAAACGCTTGCCTGCGAGAGCATGGCTTGCATTCGCGGCATCGGCTGACTCACATCCACCAGCACGCTGACACCGCCGGCATACCATATGCCCAGCATGGCGGCTATGGCATCCGGACTTCGGTCCATCAAAACAGCGACGCGTGCACCTTCAAGGTCACGGCGCAAAAGCGCTGCGCCGATCGAGCGCGCACACTGCAAAAGAGCCTCAAAAGTCAGCGCCTGTCGCCCTTGACCGTCGGTAACAGCCGTTTTACTCGCCAGACGCGCCGCCGTGCCCTCCAGATATTGTAGTACGTTTTTAATTCTCATGAGATGCTTCTCCATCGTCAA
>JAFTSR010000132.1 GCA_017467225.1 Clostridia bacterium
CAGCGCGGTGTCGTAGCCGCCCTTGAGCTTGGAAATGTACTCGTCCGCGTTGGACTTGACGGCGGCCTCGCGGATCTTTTGTGCGTCGGGGGTCTTGTAAATGTCGCCAAACGAAATGTTTTCCGAAACACTGACCGCGTATTTGCCAAAGTCCTGGAAAATGATGCCGAACATCTTGTAAAGATCCTCTACGTCATATTCGCGCAGATCTCTGCCGTCAAGCAGAATTCTGCCCTCGGTAGGGTCGTAAAGGCGCGTGAGCAGCTTGATCAGCGTGGTCTTTCCCGCGCCGTTGAGCCCCACAAGCACCAGCGTCTCGCCCGGGCGGATGGTCACCGAAATATCGTCCAGCACGCGGCGGTCGGATCCCGGATAGCAAAAGCTGACGTGGTCGAATACAATGGTATGTGCGCTGCCGTGATTGATCTTGGCGGGCTCGGGGTGCGGACACTCCGAGCAAGGCTCGGGCAGCACCGGCACAACCGTCTGCTTTTCCTTGATAAAGGCGATGAGGTTGTCGATGAACAGCGTGCCCTCGTAAATACTCGCTGAAATAGTGATCAGCGAGGCAATACACGAGCTGACCGACATGAGCGAATTGGTGTAAAGGGAATAGTCACCGATCATCATCTGACCTGAGAATACGCGATGGGCGATCAGCGCAAAGAACACGAAATACGCGCCGTTGGTGACGATATTGATGATCAGATATCCCACGTTCTCGCGCAGAATCAGACTGCGCAGACCCGCAAAATACTTGTCAAACGTGGTACGGTAGCGATCGATGAAGGTATCGGACAAATGGAACAGACGCACCTCCTTGACAAGGTCCTTGTTGACCATGAGATCGGAGTAGTAATTCATCTGTCTGCGATCCTTGGAGCGGCGGCGGATGTAATCGAAGTTCTTGCGTCTGTAATAGAAATTGACGATGGCGGTGGGGATGGCCAGAAGCGACATGACCAGCGCAGCGATCCACATATCGGGAATGATGACCAGCGTGACGATATACGAGATCAGCTGAATGACCGTGGTAATGACCGAGAATGTGGAGGACAGGATCTGGATCGGTCTGTGTCCTGCCTCGCGGTTGGCGTTTTCCAGCTTTTCGTAAAATTCGGGCAGGTCAAAGGAGGCAAGATCCAGGTCCTTGGCCTTTTCCATGATCATGATTTTGATCTGCTTGACCACCAGCTCGCCGCCGATACGCGTTACGGCGTTGTTGACAAGTGAGACCACCGAGGCGATCACGCGCAGCACAAACGAAAGCAGCACCAGCGAAAATACCAGCGAGGCCAACAGCACGGCGTCGCTGTTACCCTCCACCACCGTGACGATGGCCTTCCAGGGCAGAACCTGCCAGAAGCCGGATACCTCTGCACCCGAGGTTGCAATGGTATAGGCGCTTTGCAGCGCGTTGAGAATGGCGCTGGAGACGTGCAGGCTCAGAATGGGGAGCACGCCCTGCAAAAGTGCAATGGCGGACATGGCCAGCATGATCCAGGGCGCGGTTTTCCAAACGATGCCGAAAATATAGAAAAGCCTTCCAAAGAAGCCACGTAACAGAGTAGTCAGGTAAGAGGGAACCTGCCGCAGCGAGGTTGGCTTTGGCACGCTCGGTTTTTTGCGATCACCCGGGAACGCACCGGGAGGGGGACCCATCATACGCATCTCACTTCCTTACTGTACGGATATATAGCCATTATATCATGAAACCGTTGCATTTTCAAGGAAAATGCGTTTTTGAATGTAAACATTTTTTTCTTGACTTGATTTATGGCCAAGAATGCGTTAAAATATAGATAGATGATACTTTGAGAGGTACGTATATGAAATACAGTTTCTTTCCTGCCGATATTCTTCTCCCCGATTTTTCGGTAACCGACGGAGAAAAATGGGCGGTCATTGCTTGTGACCAATACACGAGCGAGCCCGAGTATTGGCAAGGTGTGGCTGATGCCGCAGGCGA
>JAFTSR010000133.1 GCA_017467225.1 Clostridia bacterium
ACGGCGACTGCGTTTATTTCGTCCACTCCTTCTTTGCCACCGGCTGCGAGGACAGCCTGGCGGCCACCACCAATTACTACATCGACATGACGGCTGCCGTTGCTCGTGGCAACGTGTGCGGCTGCCAGTTCCATCCCGAAAAAAGCGGCGAGGTCGGACTCAGCATTCTGCGCGCCTTCTGCGGACTTTGACGGAGGTATTTTATGTCAGAGCTGCTTGAAATCGTTATGATTCTGAGCTTCGGTGCGTCCTGGCCGTTCAACGTAGTCAGATCCTTCAAGGCACGCACTGCCAAAGGTAAAAGTCCCACGTTCATGCTGCTGATCATTTTCGGCTATATCGCCGGTATTGCCTCCAAATTTCTAAACGAAGCGTACATGGCAGCCTTCTCTGAAAAATGGTACGTGCTGTTCTTCTATTTTCTCAATCTGATTATGGTTGCCATCGATTTTGCCCTGTATCTGCGCAATCGCCGTCTTGATCGGCTGGCGGAGCAAAAGGAGGTAGCATCATGAAAATTCTTGCCATCGGCAATAGCTTTTCCGACGACGCGACCCGGTATCTTTACGCCATCGCACGCGCGGACAGTACCCATTTTGAGGTTGCCAACCTTTACATCGGCGGCTGCTCGCTCGCCCTGCATCACAAGAACATGCAAACGGGTGAACGTGCCTACACGCTTGAATATAACGGACATATGACCGGCTTTCCCGTCTCCTTGGAGGAGGGCTTGACTAACCGAGAGTGGGACGTTGTCACCATCCAGCAGGCAAGCCACGAGAGCTTTAACCCTGCCACCTACACGCCCTACGGCAAGGAGCTGGCCGACTATATCCGCAGCAAAGCGCCTACTGCCCGTTTGATCGTACATCAGACCTGGGCTTATGAGAAGGACAGCGAGCGACTGCATACCATTGCCGGCTACGACCGTCCCGACCGGATGCTTTCGGACGTTGTCAGAGCCTACGCACAGCTGGCTGCCGACACGCACGCCGACGGCATCATTCCCTCGGGTGAGTTGTTCGGCGCGTTACTGCAAAACGGCCTGGAGCGCGTTCACCGCGACACCTTCCACGCAAGTCTTGGTGCCGGTCGCTACGCTCTCGGTCTTCTCTGGTACCGCATGCTGACGGGAAAGAGCGTCGCTACCATTCCCTTTAACGATTTTGATGCGCCGATCGACCCTAAGACAGTCGATATCATCAAAGCAACCGTGGACGGCTTTGCGCCCATCTCATTTTGATTATGTAAAGGAGATTTTCCCATGAAGCCTAAGAAAACCGACCGATTTATCACTACTGAGGTTTGCAACACCAACATGACGCAGCAGCGCATTCTTGTCGATCGCAAGACCGGCGTGAATTATTTGTGGATGGCGAGTGGCTACGCCGGCGGACTGACCGTGCTGGTCGACGCCGAGGGCAAGCCGATCGTCACACCCGTCCCGCGCGAAGAATAACACGCGCCCTCTCCGTCACGCTGCGCGCGCCACCTCTCCCGGTGGGAGAGGCTGAAATCCAATCTCA
>JAFTSR010000134.1 GCA_017467225.1 Clostridia bacterium
AAAACAAACGTAGACTCGCCGGGATGCAGCTCGGTCTCCATACCGCCGTAAGCGAAGGTTGCGCGCAGGCCCTCGGGAACACCGACGCTGATCTCGACGCTCTCGCCCTCGCGGTGCCATGCCACGCTGATGTCACCCTGCGCCGTGGATATGCTTCCACTCATGCTCTTGGCCGCACGTGGGATCATCGGCGCGATGCGCAGCGTTTCCTCGATGCAAGGACGCTCGGTAATAAAGTGCTTACAAATGCCCAGAAAATGACGGAACAGGTACTTCGCCGGCGCACCGAACATGGGATGACAATGCGAGCCGAAGCCGTTGAGATACTCGTAAAGCGTGGTGGCGCCCTGTCGCTTCATCCAAAGGAAGGAACCCATCTTATCTCCCGTCATCAGCGCATAAGCCAGGTCAACCTCGCCGTAGCGCAACAGCACGTCAAACAGAATATCCGTGCCGATAAAGCCGGTATCAAGATAGCCCAGCTTCTCGTAATACGCCGTCATATTCTGCAGGGCACGGTCGTCCGGTGCAATATCCACGTCCAGCGCGAAGGCGTTGGCCGCCTGTGTGCCGTCCCAGAAATCGCCCGTCTCAGCGTTGTAATAGCGCTCGATCACAGCGCATCTCGTCTTTTCAAACAACGTCAGATACTGCTCCGCATCGGCGGGCAGACCGAGAAGCCCCGCGACCTCCGCCAGCTCGCGCAGCTGTCGCATAAACAGGCAGCTGTTAACGTAAGGCTCCGGCAGGCGCATCTGATCCATCGAGGCCCAGTCGCCAAGACACCAGCCGCCCTCCTCCTCACGCACGACCAAACCGTTCTCACTGCGTGAAAGAATATAGCTGACATACTTACGCATAGCAGGATACCACAAAAGCAGCTTGTCCTTGCCACCGTAATGACGATAATACTGATACGGTACCTCAATAATCGCACCGCCCCAGCCGCACGGACCACCGCCGCCACCCATAAAGGGCGCGGTATGCTGTACGTGACCCGAGGCTCTGTCCTGTCCGTCGATGATATCGGTAATCCACTTCTGATAAAAGGTTTTGGCGTCCAGCATCAGCATGGCTGCGTCGCAGGCGACCTGTCCGTCGCCGGTATAGCCCAGGCGCTCGCGGTGCGGACAGTCCGAAGGAATGGAGCCGTGCATGTTGTCCAACTGCGTGCGCAGATAGGCCTCGTAGAGCCAGTTGAGCGCCTCGCTGTCCGACTCAAAGGAGGACGTGATGGCAACGTCGCTGTGCACCACGTCGACCGTGACGGCATCAATACAATCGGCGAAGGCTGCACCCTCACACGCGACCGTAAAATAACGGAAGGCATGCCATGAGAATCGCGGTGCCAAGGTGCGCTTCTGCCCGTCGGTACGGAAGACGTCACTCTGAATCTGGAAACGGGTGCGACCGAAGTGAGGCGAACCGGTTGTGCCCGGATCGATGGTCAAGCCGTCCGGTGTCAACTCCTCGCTGTATGTAACCGTCAGCGCCGCAGCATGTCCCGCGGCATGAAGAACGGCAAAGCCGCTGACCACCTCTCCGCAATCGTACAGCCGCACGCCGTCCTGCTCACGCAACAGCACCGGCGTGACAGTACGGATTCTTCGGTCGGGTGGACAGGTCTGCTCGCTCAGCTGCGTTTTCATTTCGATCAGGTGCACCGCTTCGGCTTTTTCCGAAAGCGGCGCGGTGAAATCATGCGTCTCGCCGATGAACAGCTCACACTCGCGGATTTCAGTCTCCCGGCAAACCTCGCTGCCGTCCGACAGCACAACGCTCTGACCCTGTGCATGCAGCGCAGTCAGGGCATAGATCGCACACAGCTCGTCGCCAAAGCGCATATCGCCCTCAACATTACGCTCACGCTGACGGAACCAGCCGTTACCCAGCACGATCTGCAGCGTATTCTCTCCCTCTTGCAAGTAAGGCGTAACGTCGTATTTCATAAAATAGGTGCGGTGCGTGAATGTATCGTTCAAGGGATACAAGAGTCCGCGCAGCTCGCGCTTGCAATAGTCCGACACGGCGGGGACGTAGTAGTCCTCACCGATGCGTTTGCCGTTGATATAGGCCTCGAAGAAGCCAAGGCCCGCGATCTCAAGGCCGGCCGCCTGCACCTTTTGCGGCATGGTAAAGGTGCGGCTGATACAGGGCGTTTCGATGTGCTCGGGTGTCGCAATCCAAGCTGCTGTGCGGATATGTGTGGGCACAGCGGGTACATACGGCGCACTTGTGCCTGCAAGGGAGGCGCGAGACAGTTTTTTCATAAGACGTTCCACCTTTCGGTTGTTTGAAAATTGATGTGAGGCAACTCTCGCCCCACGAAGCATTGATGTCAGGAAAAGAGATACGGATATACTTTCTCCACGTCGCCGGCACCCATAACCAGGGCAACATCGCCGGGAGACAGCAGCGCGCGAAGCTTTTTGGCGGTATCCTCAAAATCCATGCCGCAATCTGCCAGCACGCCTCGGCTGCAGAGCGCCTGTGCCAGCGCCTTCTCGCTCACGCCAAAGGTATTTTGCTCCCTTGCCGCGTAAATCGGCGCGATAATCACGGCATCGGCCAGCTGCAAGGCGTCCACAAACTGATCAAACAGCGCAGCGGTCCGGCTAAAGGTATGCGACTGGAAGGCGCACACGACGCGCCCGTCGCTCATCACACGTGCCGCATCCAGCGCCGCGCGGATTTCGGTGGGATGGTGCGCATAGTCGTCGTAGACGGCAGCACCGTTCAGCGTAGCCTTGAATTCCATGCGTCGGTGCACGCCGCAAAAGCCCTCAAGACCGGCAGCAATGGCGCGCGTGCAGACACCCTGCTCCGCAGCAGCGGCAGCGGCAGCCAGCGCGTTGTAAACGTTGTGCCGGCCGTGCACGCACATAGAAATCCGTCCGACATGCTTGCCGCGAATGTACAGTGAAAAGCTTTGTCTGCCGTTCTCGACGCGCACGTCAGCCGCCCGATAGTCTGCATCGGCCTCTATGCCAAAGCTGACCCGTCGACCTGCACACGACTGCATCGCGTCGGTACAGGCGGCATCATCTGCGTTGTAAATGACGGTACCACTCTCCCCAACCTTATCACCAAAGGCGGTGTAGGAGCGGCACATTCGCGCAAGGCTTTCAAAATAATCCACGTGATCCAGCTCGGTGTTGAGTACAACGGCTGTGGTGGGATAAAAATCCAGAAAAGAGTCCATATATTCGCAGGCCTCAAAAATCAGGGTATCCTGCGCGCCGACGCAATAAGCGCCGCCAAGGCCGGGCATCTCCGCGCCGCAAAGCACAGTCGGTGCCCTCTGCGCAGCCGCAAAAATCTCGGCGCACATGCCTGTTGTGCTGCTCTTGCCGTGCGTTCCCGCAATGCCGATGCGGTGGCGGTAGGCACGCATCAGATAACCCATATAGTTAGAGCGCGAGATCAGCGGCAGGCCGCGCTTCTTGGCTTCGATATATTCCGGCTGCTCGTCAGAAATGGCGACCGTATAGACCACGGCATCATATCCGTCGATGTTCTCCGCGCACGCCAGAGTATCCACCGGGATACCGGCATCCATCAGACGACGGACCAGCGGCGTGACAGTGCGGTCATATCCGCCGACGCGAAATCCCTGCTGCGCGCTGAGGCTTGCCAGGGAGGAAACGCTGATGCCGCCGATGCCGAGAAAGTAGATGGCGCGCGCGTCATGCAGCATAACGTCAAGCTGCTCGCAGCTATAATGCGTGTTCGGGGTGGACATAATACGGCACCATTCCTTTCAAATTGCTCAAATTGGGGCATGATGTGAAAAACATTTCCGTAAATTCACAAAAAAAACGAAGTTCGATTGAATAATTGTCACATTTGTCAAGTATAATAAAAATGCTCCCGGATACGCGATGCGCGGTACAAGCCCTTTTCGGCATGGGAGCACGCCTGATTTTCAGTCTACGATTCCCTTCGACATAAAAAATTATCATCGCCCGTACGGCACAGCCGTCGCGGCAAAGAAAGGAGCTTATCATGAAAATTACCGACATCAAAGTCAGAAAACTGTTTGAGGAGGGCCCGATGCGCGCCATCGTTTCGGTCACCTTTGACGGTCAGCTTGCTGTTCACGACATCAAGGTTATTTATGCGCGCGATCGTTATTTTATTGTCATGCCCAGCCGCAAGAATGCTGACGGAACCTTCCACGACATTGCGCACCCCATTCACTCGGCCTTCCGCACCACGCTGGAGGAGGAGGTTTTGGCGGCTTACGAGCAGGCCAAGGCTGCTTACGTAGCAGAGGAAGAAGCGCAGGAGGAAGCACCTGAACTGATCGAGCTGTAAGGCAGACAGTCAGAAAAAGAAAAAGTGCTTATGCAGCATAGATCATGCTGCGTAGGTGCTTTTTTTCTTTATGGGAATTTTGATTATTTTCAATAATCCACCTCGCCGTGACCGAAGGTGGCACCCTGCTCACGCAGCGTCAGCACGCCGAAGCGATGCGGACCGCCGTCACGCGGCTCACCAAGGCTGCCGGGATTGGCAACCAAGATATGCTTTTCACAGGCATTGCCGTTTTCGTCCGTGTAGTGGTGCGTATAGGTGTATTCCGTTGCCACGTGTGTATGGCCGTACAACAGCACGTCGGCATCAGCGGCAATGGCATTTTGCATGGCAGCGGAAATACCGCCGCGCACGCTGTACAGATGTCCGTGCGTCATGAAAATCCGGTGATTTCCGGCCGGGACGATGCGCGTACTCGGCTCGCTTTCACGGAATGAGAAAAAGCCGTCGCAATTACCCGACACAGCGTGCACCGGCACGTCACGCAAAGACGGGATATCCTGCAAAATTTCAAGATCACGCAAGCCGTCGCCCAAAAACAGAATGGCGGCAGGACGAAAGCACAGCTTTTTTGCCACCTGGCGGATCAGATGTGAGCGGCCATGCGTGTCTGATAAAACCAAATAATCCATCGACGCTTATTCGTGGCGGATCGGCTCGCTCGGTGCGGGAAGCACACAGCCCTCGGGCAGAACCAGGCGCATCGCCTGCGGCAGCACCTCGATCTCACAGCGCTTCATCAGAACAAGCTCGCCGTCAATGCTGACGCGGCGCTCTTCGGGGAACTCCAGGCACAGCGAGCGGCAGCGCAACAGCTTGATGATCTTACGGGTCTGAGGAATGATATGCGTTCCCTTTTTATACTTTCCAATCAGCGAAACGAAGCGAAGTCTTGTGACGTTGCTGACGAGGCAGACATCGATCCAGCCGTCCGCCGGCGAGGCATACGGCAGAGGATGGTAACCGCCACCGTAAAAGCCACCGTTGGCCACGGCGCACAGCAGCAGCTTGCCACTCTCAACCAGCTGCCCGTCTGCAGTAACCGTCATGGTCGCGCAAGGCTTTTTGATCAGCTCAATAAGCACGCCCAGCGCGTACGCCATACCAGGCGGAACGCGACGCTTGATCTCCTGCATCTTGCCGACCACCTCGCAATCAAAGCCTGTGTTGAGCATATTGACGCAGTAGCGGTCGTTGCAGCGCAGAAGGTCAATGGTGATCTCCTGCCCGTTTTTCTGATGCGCCAAGGAAAGGAAATTCTCGCTATGCTCGAAATTGCGAACAAAGTCATTGCCCGTTCCCACAGGAACAAGGCCGACCGCCACGTGGTCGAAGCCAACCGCACCGCCGGCTACCTCGGAAAAGGTACCGTCGCCGCCGCAGGCGTAAAAGCGCAGCGGTGTTCCGGTATGCGTGCTTGCATACTCTCTGACAAATGCCGTAGCATCGCCAACACCGCGCGTTTCGTAAATGAGAGCGTCCTCTCCGTAGTGCTGTCTGATTTTTTGGGTCAGTGAAGCGGTGGAGTCCGCCTGTCCCGCTGCGGGATTCAAGATAAAAATATGTTGCATCTTCTTTCGTTGCCTCGGCGCGATTGCTTGCATGAGACTTCCTTTTTTATGTAATGCCCTTATTATACCATTTTTTTATGCGTTTGTATAGTCTTTTTTTGGAGTTTTGCAAAAAAAATCGAAAAAAGTACGACTTCATTCACAAATCGGTCATAATATAGGAGTATAATATATACGGAAAAATCGGCAAGCGCTGACTTGCCATGCAAATTGCAACACAGAAAGGACACACGTTTATGAAACATCTTGGTCACGCATCCCGGTGCATGCTGGCGCTGCTTTTGGCGTCGGTGCTGCTTCTGAGTGGATGCTCCTCGTCCTCCAAGCCCATTGAGAGCACAGAGCTGGAGATGACGGTGGTGGGCAGCTGTGAGGGATACGATATCTACTATGACGAGCTGCGTTACGTCACGCTCTCCTACAAGGACATTATGGAGTCCTACTACGGCGAAGGTATCTGGGACGACGCTGCCACGGCGGAGCAATATCTGCCTGAGCTGCGCGAGCTGGTGATGAAAAATCTGACCGCCAATTACGCCGTACTGGCACATTGCGAAACGTTTATGATCGACATCAACGCCGACCCGATTCAAGAGGCGGTGCAGGAATCGATCGATCAGATGGTTGCCGAGATCGGTGGCCGCGAGGCTTACCGCGAGGCGCTGGCACAGATGTACCTGACCGACCGCTTGGTACGCTTTACGGTGGGAACCGACGTTTGCCACAACGAGCTGATGTACGCCATGATGGACATTGATCTGATCATTTCCGACCAGCTGGAATTTCTGACCTACGCCCAGGAGGACGGCTTCTGCGCCGTCTACCACATTTACATTGCCAACGACGAGGGCGAAAGCGTTGAGGACAACCGCAAAAAGGCAGAGGAAGCCCTTGCCAAGCTGCGTTCGGGCACCGAGATGAAAAAAATGCTCGGCTCGATCTACAACGAGGACGTCTATCTTGTCAGCGATCCTTACTATTTCACGCGCGGCGAGTATGACGAGGCATACGAAGAGGTTGCCTTTGATCTGGAGATCGGCGAGATCAGCGATATCGTACAGACCGAGGACGGCTTCTACATCCTGCAGCGCCAGCCGCTGGATCAGGATTACCTGGTTCGCAATCTGACCGAGCTGATGCAGCGTTATCAGTACGCCAGCGTTGAGTCGTTGGTACGTGATCTGCAAAAGGATCTGACGGTGGAGCTCAACGAGTTTGGGCAGTCGCTGGATCTTCTGTCCATCACCATGGCAGAGCAAGAATAAGAGTTCAAACACCGTCGCTGGGGTTCAGCGGCGGTGTTTTTTTGAAGAGATACCGGGGAAAGTCAGCGCAGAGCGAGCAAAAGGAGCAACAGCCAAGTGATGTCCTCGGACTGCTCGCCGCGCATGAGCAACAGCAGACCCAAAAGCAGCAGTTCCTCCTGTCCGATGCCCAAGCGCGTCAGCCACTCGCGCGCGTCTTCCCTGCTCTCCTGCGGGGAAGCGATCTCCGCCATCGGCTGCTTTTTCTCCTCGGGCGCCGGCGGTACCTCGGTCGGCATCGGCGTCTCGATCGGCATCGACTCCTCGCCCACCTCGCTCGCGGGTACGGGTGGCAACGTGCGCACGGGCTCCTGTGGCTGTGCGCGCGGCGGTGCAAATGCGTTTCCGGCGTAATTCTGCGGAACGCGCAAAACCTCTCTATCGTAACGATTGGATGCGTACACCATGTTTCCTCCTTTGTCCTGCGCTATTCGCTGCGGAGCGTTTGCAAAAGCGCCCTGATCTTCCAGAACTGCAGCATCCCGTCCACCGCCTCGCGTCGACGGTCACTCAGATATGGCCGCAGTGCATACAAAAGCGCCTGCGGATCGGGCTTATCCTTGCCTCCGCTTTTGGGTGTGCCACCCAGGGCTGACATCAGCATCGGCAGCTTTCCCGCCAGCTGCAGCATAGCCGCAGAGGACATATCAAAGGGCTGAGCATTGTCCGGTGCCTCGCCGGTCGCCTCTGCTTCGCCTTGGCTTTGCTCCGCCGGTAAGGCATCCTGCTGCGCCTCAATCTCATCCAACAGCTGCTCCAGCGTTTTCTTTCCCTCGCCCGTACCGAGCGCGCTCACCTTTTGCCTCCCGGTGGGATCAGCCCAAGCTGCTGTGCGGCCTTGGTAATATCCTCGTCCGTTGCCATGCGCAGCGCCTGCCGCAATCCGGCAATATCATCCGCGCGCAGCGTCATGCCGGAAAGATCGATGCCGTTCTCTCCTGCCAGTCGCAGCATAATTTCCTGCAGCTGCGCGTCGTTCAGCTTCAACAGACGCTCCACCGCCCGCTTATCCAGTTTCATCGTAACACCTCCTTAAGATCGTTCAGTGCAGTTTATGCTTTCATCAAAACATCCGTTAAAGAAAGTATCAAAAGGGGGTGGACAAAGCCGCTTTTTTGTGGTAAAATATAAGCAGATTGCTCCACCGTTGACGAAAGGATTGCACGTCATGAAAGAAACCTATTCCATTCCGCTATCCAAATTAGAGAAGGAATTCTCCTTTGAGCGCGTTTTCGTTCCCGAGGACTACGCTGAGCGCATGGTCACCACGCCGGAGGTCAGCCGTCCCGGGCTTGCCCTGGCCGGATTTTTTGAAATGTTCGAGTCGGCGCGTATGCAGCTGATCGGCAACGCTGAATGGCGTTACCTGTCGCTCCTGAGTGAACAGGAACGAGAGGAGACCATCAATCGCTTTATCTCCAAGCATCCCGTCGGCGTGCTTTTCACCTCGGGACTTGCCATCTTCCCTGCCATGGAAGCAGCTTGCCGTGCGCACGATATTCCCCTGTTCCGCACGACTGAGAAAACCAGCCCGATCATGGCTGCTATGATCGCCTCGCTCAACGTTCACTTGGCGCCGCGTATCACTCGCCACGGCGTTCTGGTCGAGGTATACGGTGAAGGTATCCTCATTTTGGGAGACAGTGGCGTCGGTAAGAGCGAGACGGCCATTGAGCTGGTCAAGCGCGGCCACCGACTGATCGCCGATGACGCGGTGGATATCAAGCGCGTTTCCGCCAAAAGACTGGTTGGCTCGGCGCCTGATCTGATCCGCCACTACGTTGAGCTGCGCGGCATCGGTCTGATCGACGTCCGCCGTCTGTTCGGTATGGGTGCGATCAAGGAGACCGAGAGCATTGACCTGGTCATCAACCTGGAGCCGTGGGTACAGGGAAAAATGTACGACCGCCTGGGTCTGGAGTCGGAAACCGTCGATATTCTCGGCTTGAAAATTCCTGCCATTACCATTCCTGTCCGTCCCGGCCGAAATCTGGCGATCATTCTGGAGATTGCCGCTATGAACAACCGTCAGAAGCGCATGGGCTACAACACCGCCGAGGAATTCAACAAGCGCCTGATGGCGCAGATGGGCATCTCAGAAGAGGATATGAATTGAGGAGATAGAAATGCGAGGGGAACCTTTTGTGAACAAAAGGTTCCCCTCGCGCTCCCCTCCAAAAAACTCAAAAAAATCTATATATGGAATTTGTAACGGTTCTGTTCGATCCGAGCAAAGTACGTACCCATGCGGGGCCCCTGCCCCACATGATGGTGAAAACGTATCATTAGCATAGAAAGCGGTGGAAGCATCCGATTGGGGCTTCCACCGCGTCATTTTATTCTTCGCACTCCGGCACAAGTCCGTCGCGCAGGCGAATGGATATCTTTCCGTTTTTCGCCACAATCAGAATTGCCTGTTCATCTCCCAGCCGAAAGATTTCCTCTCGCGCCCCCCAGGGCAGCTCAAAGCTCTGCTCCTCGATCTGCACGACCAGTTTTTTTCGGAACGGGTGCCTGATGCAGCGGATCGGATACGTCTTCTCGCCGCACTCGGCCAAAAAATATTGCTGATTTTTCTTTTTCATATCAGTTTTCCGTCGGTTCATCACTTGCCGCAGCTTGGTCGGCGGGCTCAGTCAGCACTTCTTCTGCCTTCGGCGCGATCTCATCCGATGCAAGTGGCTGCAGCATTTCGGGCACAGCCTCATCGCTATCCGCGGCGGCACACCATTC
>JAFTSR010000135.1 GCA_017467225.1 Clostridia bacterium
GCCCTGGATGATGACCTGCTTGGCAGCCTGCGCCGCGATGCGGCCGAACTTCTTGGTTTCGACCGGGATGTTCACGACGTCGCCGACCTTCGCGCGCTTGGTGATCTTGCGCGCGGCCTCGAGCGTCATCTCGTAATTCGGATCCTCGACCTCCTCGACGACGGTCTTCTGCACGACCATCTCGATCTTGCGCTTGGCCTCGTCCATGATGACCTCGATGTTGTCGCCGCTCTCCGGCGCGTCCTTGCGGTAGGCGGTCAGCATGGCCTGCTGGATCTTGCCGTACATGTACTCGCGGGGAATGCCCTTTTCGCGCTCGATATCGGCGATGGCTTCAAAGAATTCTGCATTCATGATCGTTTGCTTCCTCTCTAACTATTAAAAGGTGACGTGCAGGCGGACCTGCGCAACGGTGGATTTCGGGAACGTCAGATCAGCGCCGCCCACGGTGACGAACACATCGCCGTCGGCATAGCCCTTGAGCGCGCCGACAAAGGTCTTGCGCCCGTCGCGGGGCTGATAGAGCTTGACCTCCACGTCGTGTCCGATGAAACGCGCAAAATCGCCGGGGCGCTTCAACACGCGCTCGGCGCCCGCGCTGGACACCTCGAACACATAGCTCTCGGGGATGGGGTCGGCCTCGTCCAGGATGGGATCCAGCGCGCGACTGAAGTCCTCACAGTCCTGAATGGAGACGCCGCCCTCCTTATCGATATAGACACGCAGGAACCGCGTGCCGGCCTCCTTGACGAATTCCACGTCCCAAATCTCACAGCCGAGCTGTTCGGCGACCGGCTGCGCCAACGCCGTAACGGCGTCTGTGATCTTGCTCATTTCATCGTCTCCAAAAATTGGTTTTTAAAAATTCACACGAAAAAGACTGGGCGACCGCCCAGCCTGACTAACCTCTACTTACTTACCTTGCGTATTATACCACGGTCGAGCCGCTATTGCAAGCCTTTTTTATCACAAATGGCACAGAAATGTAAGGCTTGGAAGCGATAACGCCCCGGCACGGCTTTCGCCGCGCCGGGGCTCAGATCTGTCTGTTATTTCATGTCCCGATACAGGAACGTCACGATCTGTGCACGTGTGCACGGGTTGTCCGGACTGAACGTGCTCGCGCTCGTGCCCTGCGTGATGTTCTTCGACACCGCCCAGAGGACCGCGCTGTAATAATAGTGTCCCGAGGCGACGTCCGCAAACGGATTTGCGCCCGCGACGCTTGGCTGTTCCTCCGCTCTCCAGAGGAACGTCACAACATGCGCGCGCGTGCAGGGGTCGTTGGGCGAGAAGGTCGTGTCGCTCGTGCCGACCGTAATGCCCTTCTCGACCGCCCAGAGGACCGCCTTGTAGAAATAATCCGAGGTCTGGACGTCGGTGAACTTGTTCACCGCGCTCGTCGGCTCCGGCTCGCCCATGGCGCGCCACAGGAACGTGACGACCTGTCCGCGCGTGCAGGTGGCATTCGGCGAGAACGTCGTCCTGCTCGTGCCGTTCGTGATTTGCGGCGTGTGGTTCACCGCCCAGAGGACGGGGTCATAGAAGTATTCACCGCTTGCCACATCCGCGAATGGGTTCCCTGGCGTGGGCGGCGTCGGCGGATCATCCGGCTTCGGCTCCAGTTTCGGGATCGCCTCGGTCCGCGTCTCGCCGCAGACGGTGCAGGTGAAGATCTTTATACCCTCTGCAGACACGGTCGGTTGCTGTGTCACCTTACCGGACTCCCAGATATGATCTGTTGCATGTATGACTGTATCGCCATAACTGCTTCCACAAACATCACAGATGTGCATCGTATACCCCTCCTGCTTACAGGATGGAGAAATAATCTGGGTAATCGAATAGTGGTGATCCGTAATCGGGATCGGTTCCGTTCTTGTTTCACCGCAAGTCGCACAAGTATACTGTCTCGCGCCCTCCTCAGCACAAGTAGCTGCTTTCGTTATCTTTCCGGTGTCCCACTTATGACCTGTTGCAGGAATTAGTTCATATTTTACTTCGCCGCAGACACTACACTTTAGTCTTGCAATACCCGCTTCTCTGCAACTTTCTTTTTTGATGACAGTATCGGGATCAAATGTATGATCTGTTGAATTATAGTGCATGATTGAAGAATCCAGCGCTTCATTCACTCCGTAGTTATTTACCTTCTTCCAATCAGCTTCACTACCTTTATAGAACACATATATCAAACTATCAGCATGTCGAAAAGCCGCTCGACCAATGTTCTGGATCTCGCTAGAAAAAACAAGCTCTGTGATACCTGAGTGCCCGCTAAAAGCATATTCTCCAATATAAACAACTCCTGCAGGAATTTCGTACTTTCCTTGCAGCCCCGTCGGATAGAAAAGGAGACCCTTTTTATCTTTTGTATAGACCACTCCATCTACCGAGCAATAGCGTCTATTATCAGGCGAAACATTCACTTCTGTTAGATTACTGCATCCGCTGAACGCACTATCGCCAGTTATCGGCATGAAAGTAATATATGTAAGTGTACTTGGTAAACTTAAACTTTTCAAGCTGCTGCATCCAAAAAAGACTTCTTGATTGATAGACTGAACTCCTTCAGGGATAACGAGATTAGTCAAACTGCTGCAATTTCTGAATGCTTGA
>JAFTSR010000136.1 GCA_017467225.1 Clostridia bacterium
GCGGGAGGACCAAGGCCCTCCCCTACCACCTTTATCTCCGCGCCAAGGGATAGCGCGGAGCAGCAGGGCAGCCGAGCTCATTCGCAAGCGAAACCGCCAAACATCGCGGCTATAGCGAAGCAGACTCCCTAAAAAGTTTAGGCCCATACGGACAAAAAGCGCACAATCCGGGGGATACGTAAGGGGAGTGGACTCCCCTTACGCGCGTTTTCTTCGGTTCACTTCTTTGGGGCGTGCCAAAGAAGTGAACAACAAACTTTTTACCGTTAGAAAACTTTGTTCGCACCATCCAACTCCCCCCACCCAAAACAAGGCGACCCGTGCGGGTCGCCTTGACAATGGTATCAAAGAATATCCTTGGTATGCGCGTCGCGCTTGGCCAAAACGGCTGCCAGCGCACAAATACCGATCGAAACGCCGGCAATCACGGCAATCAGCACCATCACGCGCATCCAACCGTACTGATCAGCTACGTAGCCAAGGCCATAGGTGCTGATCATGCTGCCAAGATAGCAGCAGGAGTCAAGCAGCGCACTCACTCCGCCGAAGTTGCCACGGTTGCGGCAGGCAAAGGGAATGATGCTGGTCGTGATGTTGCTGATCGCCATCAGCATCAGATACATGATGGCAAACAGTGCCAGCGTCACAAGCGCCAAACGTGCGGAATACAGCACCAGAATGGTCGCAAGAGACAGCGCCGCCACCGCAAAGAGCAGAAATTCCATAAACATGTTGCCGCGCAGGTACTTCTGCATGCGGCGTACCATCATGGCACCCAGCAGAGAGATCATCGGCAGGATCATGGTCAGGGCGGTCGACAGCGACGCGTCCATGCCGAAATCCTCAATCAGAATGGTCGGCAGCCAGGTTACCACGCCGTCGCGGATAAACGAGCAGGTGGCCGCCGCCACGCAGGCCAGTATAAAGGGCGGCATAAACGCACGGGTGAACAGCTTGGCGCGAGAGGCCGGCGTCGGCTGCGAGGGCGCAGGCGCTTGTGTGACTTCCTCACTCTGCTCGGTCTGCGGCACGCGACCCAGGCGCACGTCGCGCTCGATCTTGCCAATGCCGAACCACCAGATCGCCGCGATGGCAAGCAGCAGCGCACAGCATACGTAAAACAAAATGCGCCAGGACAGCCCGAAATGATGGAAAAGAGCCGTCAGTCCGTAGCAGGTCACCGTGCCGAAGGCGACCGTCATGCTGTTCCAGATAATGGCGCGGCCGACGTCCTCGGGCGAGAGGTACTTGGACTGCATGTTCAAAAGGCAGCACCAGAGCATGCTCTGCGCGATACCGTTGAGCAGCCAGACCGGGCGCATGATCATGACGTCCGGGCAAAGACCAATGCCAAGATTGCAAAGCGCCGAGACGCTCAGGGCGACAGTCATGACGCGGCGCGGCTCGTAATATTTGGCCAGCCAGGAGTTGAGCAGCTGACCCGAGGCATAACTGAAGAAAAAGAAGGAGCTGACCATACCCGCCACGTCCTTGGTGACGCTCATGTCGCCCATGACGTAGTACAGATTGGCAGCGTAGGAATAGCGCCCGACGTAGGCGCTGGAGTACAGCGCGCAGCAAAGATAGATCAGCAGCGACGCCCGTTTGCGGTCAAGAAAGACGCGTTTATTGGTCAGAGAGCCAAGCTCTTGATTGGTTTTCATGTGTTTTGCTCCGTTTCATATGTAAAGGTGCGCCGCCGCAGCGTGCACACCGTATTATTATAGTACAATTTTTTACAAATGTCAAGGGTGCGGCCCTCTTTTTTCAAATATTGCACGATTTTTTCGCCCGACCCTTGACAGCACGCATATTGTATGGTAAAATAAACGTAGCATTTGCTCGTGTGAGCAAAAACCATGCCCGAAAGGACGATTATTTATGAAAAAGATTTCTATTCTTCGCGTGATTGCTGCACTGATGGCGCTGCTCATGTGCATGAGCGTTGCCGTCGGCTGTGCCGACGTATCGGACGACGCGCCCGACACGCAAGATCCCGCCACACAGCCGGACGGGGAAGCACCCGTGACGCTGGTTGCAGACGGCGCGACCGAGTTTATCATCATGCGCAGCGACCTGGCACATACCAAATACGCCACCATGTCCTTGGATATCCAAAAGGCTATCCAGACGGTCAGCGGCGCCAAGATGGAGCTTGCGACCGACTACGATACCAAGGATCAGGACAACACCGACGCGTACGAGATTCTGGTCGGCAAGACCAACCGTCCCGAGTCTGCGGCGGCCATCGAGACACTGACGGGCGAGCACGAGTATCTTGTCCGTGTGGCTGCTCACAAGGTCATTATCGTGGGTAAGAGTGACCAGGCGGTGCAGACAGGTATCGCACGCTTCCTTGACGAGGTCTGCGGCTATCGCAGCGCCGAGGATTTTGACGCGGCTACGACCATTACCCTCAAGGACAGCGAATATCGCGGTGAGTGGGTCGATCCCGATATCGTTCCCGACGACGGCAAGCCCGACGTTTTGTACGGTCTCTCGCAGGATCAGGTGGACGAGCTCTTCTCGGACATTCTGGACGGACTTTTCAC